>JAWXBO010000189.1:0-17013 GCA_034440175.1 Alphaproteobacteria bacterium | reverse complement strand
GCGGGCGAGCTGGCCTCCGGCGCGGGCATAGGCCGCAAGCCTGCCGAAAGCCCTTCTATTGGCCAATTCCGGATGGAAAGCCTCAACTGCTCGACTTCTTCGCGAAAGGCCGGATCCAGGCCCGTCAGGCGCTGAATGGTCTCAACAGCATGCATAACAGTCGTGTGATCCCTGTTGCCGAAGCGGCGGCCAATTTCCGGGTACGAACGAGGCGTCAGCAGCCGCGCCAGGTACATGGCAATCTGGCGAGGCCTTACAATCGTGCGAGTGCGATTGGGGGACTCCAGATCCGCCACCTTTAGACTGTAGTGCTCGGCGACCTTCTTTTTGATTTCTTCGATTGTCACCCGCCGGTCATAGGCGCGCAAGAAATCTGCCAGCCACACGTTCAGGTTTTCGATCGTAATCGGTCTGGCACCATCGCCGCTCTGCGTGACCACGCGCGTGAGCGCACCTTCGAGCTCTCTTGTATTGGTGTTGATCCGTTGCGCCATGAAATGCGCCGCTTCGGTATTCAGCAAAAACCCGGGCCGCTCACGCGACACCACGCGGGCTTTCGCCTCCAGAATCGCAAGCCGCAGCTCGAAATCGGTTGGCAAAATCTCGATCGAAGCACCCCTCATCAGGCGTGAGCGCGCACGATCCGACACGCTTTCAAACAGAGACGGTGAACGGTCAGCAGCCACAATAATCTGCTTTTGATTGTCACTCAACCAGTCCAACGCCGCGAACAGTTCTTCCTGCGTTGCTTCCTTGCCAAGGATGAAATGCAAATCATCGACGATCAAAACATCAACGTTTCGCACCTGGTTCTTGAACGCCAGAGTGTCATTGGCCCGCAGCGCCGTAATAAACAGCCGCATGAAAGTCTCGGCAGGAATCAACAACACCCGCAGATTTGGATTGCGCTGCAGCTTCTGCCGCGCAATGGCGTGCATCAAATGGCTCTTGCCCAACCCGGTGGGCCCAAAGAAGAACACCGGGTTGGCCACCGGCAGATCGCTTTCAGCCACGCGCTTTGCTTCTTGATAGGCAACCTGGTTCGAGCGGCCTGTGACGAAGTTCTCAAAAGTATAGGCAGGATTAAGCGGCGTCGACCCTTGCACCAGAACGGGCTCAACCGCCGGCGCGCCAAGACTCTCCAATGTCATGGTTCGCGAACTGACAGCAGCCGGAACCGCGCGCGGTTTCAAGTCAACAACGAAATCAACCTCACCAAATTCCGGCGCGATCTCTGCAATCATGTTGGCGATACGCTCACCGTGGCTCTCGACCACCTTGTCACGCTCAAACCGGCTTGTGCAGGCAATGACGACACGCCCGTTCTCTGCCGAAGCCGGCCGCAACGGATCTATCCAGTATTGGAACCGCTGCGCTCCTAACTCGATCTTCAAGCGCTCGCGAACGCGCTGCCAAATGGGATCAAAATTATCATTGTTCGTGTTCTTGGATTCTGGAGAGGCCACGTTCTGTTTCCCTTGTTTTTAACTTGCCCAGTGAACCGGTCCCAAATCTGCGATCCTCATCGCGTAGCATTGGAGACGGCCCAACTCTTAGTCGTCGTCAATTGGGCAAAGCTCGCTCACCAATGGAGTGCACTGCGCCCGAATCTCAACCCGACCATTTCATTTTCTGGGAAAATGTCGACAACGCCCACCTGGCACTTCAACACCAACGCCCCAATACTATTGACTTACTTTCACCACTTTCGACGCCCCCTCAGAAGTCGAAGCCGATGCATCCGTGGATAGACATCCGGTCAATCGCGCCACTCCCTGACGCCTTCAAATCCAACCCCAAACGCCCCGCCACCAAACGCCAGTGACAAACAAAGCTTCGCTGCTCACGGGAAATCCCCGTGCATCACTCGCTCAACTCGTTACTAAAATGGATCGGCCTGAGAAATGGCCAGCCGATTTACGAAACCCTGGCGGCCAAACCTTGAACCCCTTGAACCGCAACAAAATGAGATGGACTTGTTCTTTTTTTCATTTCCATTTCCCATAGCTCAGCGTGGGGTTAACTATAGCCAACAACTGTTTTTTTCAAGAGCAACTTAGTGAGAACATCAGAGAAAATGCACTCGCTGCGCATTAAAGTCGCTTCACAAAGTACCTGTTAGCAGAAAAGAGAATGCGTTCAACGCGCACACCAAAACAAGGAACCACAAGGCTTTTCTACCGCTAGGGGAAAAATACTTCCGCAATCCCCGCACGTCAATGTGGCAGTTTCATCATTAGTCCGTACACGGACAAAATGGATTTGTTTATCATTGAATTTTCGGGCTGAGCACATTTTTTTCTGCCAATTTGCATGACACAAATCGTGCGCGATTCGAATTACGCGTCAAACGATGTGGAGTGTGCAGATTTCGAGAAAAGAGCCTGAAGCTCTCGGACGGCCAGGCGCCGAAAAGTTATTTCGACAACGCCTTTACGCGCCGGGTTAAGCGCGACACTTTGCGGGCCGCCGCGCGCTTGTGCAGAATGCGTTTGTTGGCGCCGCGAATGATTTCTGGCTGTGCAGCACGCAAAGCCTCAACCGCGGCCTTGCTGTCGCCACTGGCAATTGCCTCTTCGACGCTCCGGACAAAGGTGCGAACCCGGCTTTTCCGCGCAACATTGACGGCTTCGCGCCTTTTACCTTTGCGCGCTGCTTTTGCTGCCGACCGGATATTCGCCATGTGGATTGTTCCTTGGAAAGTCTTGCCCTGTTGCCCAGAGGCCGCGCCTTATACGCAGCGCAGGTCAAACGCGTCAACCGTGAATTGTTGACGCAACCCTCACCGGTGCTCGAACTTTGCCCCTCGTTTTTCGACAAAAGCAGCCATTCCTTCCTTCTGATCCGCCGTTGCAAACATGGAGTGGAAGAGCCGTCTTTCAAACCTGACGCCTTCAGCGAGGGTCGTTTCATAGGCACGGTTAATGGACTCTTTTGTCATCATGGAAATCGGCAACGACATATCCGCAATTGTATCGGCGGCTTTCAGCGCTTCGCCCACGAGTTCCGCCACCGGAACAACGCGGCTGACAAGGCCGGAACGCTCCGCTTCGACCGCATCCATCATCCGGCCAGTAAGGCACATCTCCATAGCCTTTGACTTGCCGATAAATCGCGTCAAACGCTGAGTTCCGCCAATCCCTGGCATCACGCCAAGCTTGATCTCGGGCTGACCAAACTTGGCATTATCACCTGCAATAATGAAGTCGCACATCATCGCAAGTTCGCATCCTCCCCCCAGCGCAAAACCGGCAACCGCTGCAATAACCGGCTTGCGGCAACGCGCCACGCGCTCGTGATGGGTTGTGATAAAATCCTCGCCAAAAGCGTCCATATAGGATTTTGGCTGCATCTCCTTGATGTCAGCACCGGCCGCAAAAGCTTTTTCCGAACCCGTGATGACGATGCAGCGAATGGCGCGGTCGCCTTCTGCGGCATCAAGTGCCTGGCTCAATTCGCTCATCAGTTGATTGTTGAGCGCATTCAGCGCCTGCGGCCGATTGAGTGTGATCAAGCACACAGCTCCGCGCGTTTCCGTCGTAATCGTTTCAAATGACATGTCGCTCGCTTTCCTAGTCAAATCTTGCACCGGGGTTTAGCGCAACCCGCCTGCCGCCGCTAGCGCTGACACTGCGCACAAAAAAAAGTTGATCGTCCCGACTGCATGATGCGTTGCACGACACCGTGACATCCAGGATTGACGCAATTCTCGTCTGCGCGGTCATACACACGAAACTTGTGCTGAAAGTAACCAAGCTCTCCGCTGGTTGTTTTGTAGTCGCGCAACGTCGAACCGCCAGACTTGATGGCCGAGCGCAACACCAGTTTCACCTTCTTGACGATTTTCTCCGCTTCGTGGCGCTCGATTAAACTGGATAACCGTCGTGGCGAGACCCCGGCCCGAAACAGCACCTCACAGACGTAGATGTTACCCAAACCCGCGACCACCCGCTGATCCAGCAACGCACTCTTGATCGCAGTCCGCTTATCCGTGAGCACGGCGCAAAGTATTGACGGAGAAAATGCAGGTGTCAGCGGCTCCGGGCCAAGTGCCGCCAATAATTTGTGCACCCCAAGCTCGCCTTCATTGATGAGCGTCATCAAGCCAAAGCGCCGGTGATCGGCAAAGACAATACGCGTGCCCGCCTCAGTCTCAAAAATGACGTGATCGTGCCTCCCGGGGGACCCCATGGCACTTGCAGAGGCATGGATCGTAAACCGGCCGGACATGCCCAAATGCATCAATAGCACTTCGCCGCTATCAAGATGCGCCAGCAGATATTTCGCCCGTCGAACCAGCCGGACGACCGTGCGGCCCGTTAACCGGGAAACGAACCCTTGAGGGAAAGGGATGCGCAAATCCGCGCGCCTTTGGCTCACACGCGTTAACGTATGGCCCTCAAGCACAGGAGCAAGCCCCAAACGCACGGTTTCAACTTCAGGAAGCTCAGGCATGGGACGCTGTGTAACGTGGTTCAAAGACTTCGCTAATACTATTTAGCTGATCACCTGCGAGTATAAGCCCATGAGTGACAACGACCGCAAAGTCAGCTTTGGCTTTCGTGACGTCCCGGAAAGCGAAAAGTCGCGACTTGTCGGCCGCGTGTTCTCAAATGTCGCCCAGCGCTACGATGTCATGAACGACCTGATGTCGTTCGGGGTCCACCGCCTCTGGAAGGACGCGCTGATCGATTGGCTGTCTCCGTCTCCCGGCGCCCAATTGCTCGACGTTGCCGGCGGCACAGGCGACATTGCTTTTCGGTTTTTGGACAAATTGGGGTCCAAAGACTCAGCCTCGCGCGCAACCGTCTGCGACATCAACTCCGACATGGTGTCTATAGGCGTTGAACGTGCCCGCCAGCGTGGAATGTCAGGCCGGGTCGCCTTCACCTGCGGTGATGCGCAACACTTGCCCTTTCCCGGCGAAAGCTTTGACGCCTACACAATCGCATTTGGAATTCGCAACGTCACCAATATCGATCAGGCCTTGACCGAAGCCTTCAGAGTTTTGAAACCGGGCGGAAGGTTCTTGTGTTTGGAATTCTCCAAGGTCGACAACCCCATACTGGAGCGCTTGTACGACATGTGGTCGTTCAACGTCATCCCGGTGATTGGGAAAGCCATCACAAATGATCGCACCGCCTATGAATACCTGGTCGAAAGCATTCGCCGCTTTCCACCGCAAAAACCATTTGCCGATATGATCTCAGCCGCTGGATTTCGTCAGGTGAAATGGCGCGATCTCACCTCCGGGATCGTCGCCATGCATTCCGGTTGGAAATTCTGAAATGTTCACGGCCTTCTCCATGCTGGCAAGGTTGATGAAAGCAGGACGCGTTTTCGGATCGTATGGCGTACTGCCGCCACCGGAATGGAAAGAATTGGCACCACCGCAATTGCGCTTTCTTGGGGCTGTCTTCCCGCGCTCAAAAGCATCGCGGCACGGACGATCTGGTGAGCGTTTGGCGCATGCCCTCACAAGTCTGGGACCGTCCTACATCAAGGCCGGACAGTTTCTTGCGACCCGCCCAGATGTTATCGGCACGGAAATGGCGCGCGACCTTGCTGAGTTGCAGGACCGCCTCCCTCCGTTTGCGATCGAGGACGCCCGGCGCATACTGATCGAGGAACTTGGATCTGAAGTCGCAGCCCAACTCGGCGAACTCAGTGCGCCGGTCGCAGCCGCATCGATCGCGCAGGTCCACAAAGTGACATTGCCGCCTTCCAAAGTTGGAGAGCCGCAGCGAACCCTGGCGTTAAAAATCCTCCGCCCCAATGTCGAGCGGGAGTTCGCGGCCGAACTCCAGACATTTGCCTGGGCCGCGCGCCAGGTTGAACGATTGGGCGCAGAGCTGCGCCGCATGAAGCCAACAGCCCTGGTGGACACACTGGCCCGCTCGGTCGCGCTCGAAATGGATTTGCGACTTGAAGCCGCCGCCGCTGCAGAAATCAGCGCAAATACGGCGAAAGACGGTGATTTTCGCGTGCCCGCTGTGGATTGGGATTTCACCACGCGTCGCGTCCTGGCGACCGAATGGATATCGGCAACGTCTCTCAAAGACCGTGACGCGCTCATCGCACAGGGCCACGATCTCAAACGTTTGGCAACCAGCATCATTCAGACATTTCTGCGCCACGCATTGCGCGACGGATTCTTTCACGCCGACATGCACCCGGGGAATCTTTTCGTCGAACCGGATGGCAAGCTCGTCGCCGTCGACTTCGGCATCATGGGCAGACTTGACCCTTTATCGCGCCGCTTCATGGCCGAAACTCTGGCAGGGTTTCTAGCGCGCGACTATCGAAGGGTCGCAGAAATCCATCTGCAAATCGGATTTGTTCCCCCCAGGCACTCGGTCGACGATTTCGCCCAGGCCTTGCGCGCCATAGGTGAACCCATCTTCGGCAGACCTGCCAGCAACATGTCGATGGCAAAATTGCTGTCGCAACTCTTCGAAGTGACGCGCCTCTTCGAAATGGAACTTCAGCCCCAGCTGGTGTTGCTGCAGAAAACGATGGTCGTCGTCGAAGGCGTTGCGCGCCAACTCGACCCGGCGCACTCGATCTGGGAATCATCGCGCCCCATTGTTGAGCAATGGATGATCGACTCCGTCGGACCCCAGGCCCGCCTCAAAGAGGCCGCAGAGGGCATGACCGTACTGGGACGCGCCCTCGCCGCCTTTCCCGAAGTTCTACGCAATGCCGAACAGATCGCCGCCATGCTGTCGGCCAATGGAATAAAATTGCATCCCGACTCGGCAAAAGCCATCGCTCAGGCTCAGTCCGCACAATCTTCCCACGTCAGGGCTGCGATGTGGATTGGCGCTTTGGCCTTGGCGGCACTCGCGATAGCTCAGCTTTAGTAAATGAAAACAATGAATTAGTAAAAACAATCGCGCCCACAACAAATTTCCACGCCGCTTCACGTGTTGAGCTAAGATGCTACAAATCCAGCCGTGAAATAAGGTGGCCCATGCTCAACGGCAAACGAATTCTTCTCATTATTGGCGGCGGCATCGCTGCTTACAAAAGTTTGGAACTCATCCGCCGCCTGCGAGAGCGCGGTGCAAACGTCCGCGCAATATTGACGGCCGCAGGCTCGCATTTTGTAACACCCCTTTCGGTTTCAAGCCTGACAGGCGAAAAAGTTTACCAGGACCTGTTCAGTCTTACTGACGAAGCCGAAATGGGTCACATTCAGTTGTCACGCGACGCCGACCTACTGGTTGTGGCCCCCGCAACGGCGGACCTCATGGCCAAGATGGCGCACGGCCGCGCCGATGATCTTGCGTCAACGGCACTATTGGCGACCGACAAGCCTGTTGTAATCGCGCCCGCGATGAACCTTCGCATGTGGCTCCATCCGTCAACACAACGAAATTTTGCACAGCTTGGTTTTGATGGCATCAGCGCGGTTGGCCCAAACGATGGCGATATGGCGTGCGGGGAATTCGGACCTGGACGCATGGCCGAACCACTTGAAATCCTCGTAGCCATTGAAAACGTACTTGGGCGCTCGGTGCTGCTTGAAGGCAGACGCGCGCTGGTGACAGCAGGACCCACACTCGAACCGATCGATCCAGTTCGCTTCATTTCCAATCGCTCTTCGGGCAAGCAAGGCTACGCGATCGCCAGTGCACTCGCAGCCCTTGGCGCTGAGACAACTCTTGTCTCAGGCCCTACAAATCTGCGCCCACCGGCCGGCGTCAAGCTCATCCACATTGAATCCGCACAACAGATGCTGGCGGCCTGTGAGCGCGCCTTGCCCGTCGATATAACAGTGTGCACCGCCGCAGTCGCCGATTGGCGAATTGACCATGCGGCAAATCAAAAAATCAAAAAAGGCGACGGCGGGTTGCCAAACCTGAAGCTAATCGAAAACCCCGACATCCTGCGAGCCATCGCCACACACCAAACCCATCGCCCCGCCTTGGTCATTGGCTTTGCTGCCGAAACCGAGAATGTCGTGGCCTATGCCCAGGCAAAGCTTCGGAAAAAACACTGCGATTGGATCATTGCCAACGACGTTTCCCCTTCGACCGGCGTTATGGGCGGTGATGAAAACACGGTTCACGTGATTTCAATGGCGGGCACTGAAACCTGGCCCAAACTCTCGAAAACCGAAGTTTCGTCCCGCCTGGCGCAAAAGATAGGTGGACATTTCAAGGGAACGGCCGCGTGAGCAAAATAGTCGTCCAACTGGTATCATTGCCATCGGGTCGCGGACTACCTCTGCCGGCACCATCGACGCCGGGCGCGGCGGGTTCAGACCTGGTATCCGCCGAAGACATCAGCATTCAGCCGGGCGCAATCCACGCCGTCGTCACGGGCATCACGCTGGCAATTCCGCTTGGATTCGAAGGGCAGGTCCGCCCGCGTTCGGGGCTGGCACTCAAACACGGCATCACCGTGTTGAACGCGCCAGGTACGATTGATTCCGACTATCGCGGCGAAGTAAAAATTATCCTCATCAACCACGGCAAGGCACCTTTCCAGATCACACGCGGGGATCGTATCGCTCAGCTCGTCATCGCACCCGTGACGACAGCTCTGTTTGAACGCGTAGACACATTATCTGAATCAGTTCGTGGCACCGCAGGCTTCGGCTCAACGGGGCTCACCACAAAGCCGGAGTGCTGACACAAATGCTCCGCCTGTCGAGAAAAGCGATCCTTGCTCTGGAAGCTGTCGTCGATATCGCCTGCAACTCACGGCCAGAGCCGGTGCAGTCAAAAGAAATCATGCGCCGGCAAGGCGTGCCGGATCGATACCTCGAACAAGTCATGCAAGCCCTAGTCCGCCAGGGCGTACTCAAAGGCGTTCGTGGCCCGCGCGGCGGCTACAGACTTGCAAAGGAGCGCCGGCGCATTACGGCGGGAGAGGTCGTTAGAATTGTCGCCGAACTTGAAGCCGCAGACGAACCTCCTTTGAATGGCGCCTCCCCCATCGGCGAACAGATTGTCCGCCCGGCAATCGAAGCCATTCATACCGGTCTGATGCGGCAATTGGATGGAATTACCATTGACGAACTCTGCCGCCGGGCCGAAGAGTCCGGCCTGGCTGAACTGGCTGGCGCCCGCGCCGACTTTGCTATCTGAAAAAGAGGAACTGAAATGAGCGAGCTCCCACGCCCCCCAGGACGCGGCCAAGTCTACAACTCAATCATCGACACGATGGGCAACACGCCTTTGGTGCGCGCCAAGCGCATGGCCGACCATGCCAATGTAACCGCTGATATTTTGCTCAAGCTTGAGTTCTTCAACCCGCTCGCAAGCGTCAAGGACCGCATCGGCGTGTCGATGATCGAGGATCTCGAAGCGCGCGGCCTGATGAAATCAGATACCACACTGATCGAACCAACCTCTGGAAATACTGGCATAGCCCTCGCATTCGTCGCCGCGGCCAAGGGCTATGCTTTGATTCTGGTCATGCCTGAATCCATGTCGGTCGAGCGCCGGAAAATGTTGCTGCTGCTTGGCGCCAAACTGGAACTGACGCCGGCCGCCCAAGGCATGCGGGGCGCCGTCGCCCGGGCGCAGGAGCTCGCCAAGGAAATTCCGAACTCGATCATCCCTCAACAGTTTGAAAACCCTGCAAACCCTGCCGTTCACATGCGCACAACTGCTGAGGAAATTTGGAACGATACCCAGGGCAAAGTGGATGTTGTAATTTCTGGAGTGGGGACCGGCGGCACCATCACCGGCATCGGCCATGTACTCAAGAAACGCAAACCGTCCGTCCGCATGGTGGCCGTTGAACCGGAAGACAGCGCCATTCTTTCAGGCCGTCAGGCCGGGCCACACAAAATTCAGGGCATCGGCGCAGGCTTCGTCCCGGGAATCCTCGATCGCAGCGTGATTGATGAAATCATAACGATTGGCAATGAAACCGCCTTCGCCACTGCCCGCAAGGTCGCGAGCCTTGAGGGTATCCCCGTCGGCATCTCTTCGGGCGCAGCCGTCGCCGCTGCCCTCGAAGTCGGCGGCCGCAAGGACATGAGCGGCAAAACGATTGTTGTCATCATTCCATCTTTCGCAGAACGCTACCTGTCGACCGCGCTCTTCGACGGGTTGTAAGTGCCGGCAACTATTTCACCGTCTCGCCTTCGTAGACTCCCCACAGCCGGTCGCGCACGACGTACCCGTCATAGCCTCGCGTCGAAATCTCGCACCATTCGCCGCTGCACCCAACAAGTTTCGCGACCAGCCCTGGTGCTGCAAAAGCCACAGCATCGGAATCAGCCTTCGGGGCATTCAACAGGGCAGTATTGACCCGCCCTGTGACAATCACGCTGCGCCGCCCATCCAGCATCGAAGCCTTGACCCAGCCCGTCGCGCCGTCGATATCGCGAATGCGGCGCCACGTGTCGTATTCTGCAATGACTTCGATCGGCATGCCGGGCCGCACGTACGTCCATAAGACGTCGCGTTCCAGCGATGGCCCTCGCCGGACATTCAGGCGTTGCGCCTTGACGGTGACCCACCGGGGCACCGGCAGTCCGGTCGCCACCATGGGCGGCGTCACGTTCTGGGAGGGCGGCGTGTGCAACGCCGCTTCGAGGAACGGTTTCGCTGGTATCGCCACAACGGGATCTCGAAGCACAGGCCTTGCAACGGCAAATTGAGCAATCAGTAAGGCAAGGCACAGGGCGAATATATTGCGCAAAGCGTTCCTCATTCCGGCGCCGCAACCCGGCCCGGGGGGTTCGTTTCTCAAAAAAAATTACCGAGCAGTATCAGCGCCAACGCGCTTAATATTAGGTTATCACACGAAGAAAAGAATTCGGGCCATTTTGACCCTAGGAACCTCCGCCCGCCCTCTGCTAGACCCATCTGCTAGACAATGATCCACCACCTCGCTTCGATCGCACCGATGCCCACAAAAAAACCCCTAGTCATAGTCACTCGCAAACTGCCCGACGTGATTGAAACACGCATGCGGGAGCTCTTTGACGCCAGGCTGAATGTCGACGACACGCCGATGTCGCGCGAGCAATTGATTGAAGCCGTGCAAACCGCAGACGTCCTGGTGCCGACCGTGACCGACCGCTTGGATGCCAGAATTCTGTCCCGCGCCGGAGAACGGCTTCGCTTGGTTGCCAATTTTGGTGCCGGCGTTGACAACATCGATCTTGAAACAGCCCGCGCCCGGGCCATCACCGTGACCAACACGCCGGGTGTTTTGACCGACGACACCGCCGACATCACGATGGCCCTGATTTTGGCCGTACCGCGCCGTATAGTTGAAGGTTCTGCCGTTTTGGCAAAAGGCGACTTCAAAGGCTGGTCGCCCACCTGGATGCTCGGACAACGGATCACTGGAAAACGCCTCGGCATCATCGGCATGGGCCGCATAGGACAGGCCGTCGCGCGCCGGGCCAAAGCCTTTGGGCTGCAAATCCATTACCACAATCGCAAACCCGTTCCCAAAACCATCGAGGACAGTGTTGAAGCCACGTACTGGGACAGCCTCGACCAGATGCTGGCCCGTATGGATATTGTCTCGGTCAACTGTCCACACACGCCCGCAACCTATCACCTGTTGTCGGCACGCCGTTTGAAACTGTTGAAACCTTCCGCATTCGTCGTCAACACGGCACGCGGCGAAATCATTGACGAAAACACACTGGCCCGCATGCTGGAAGCAAACGAACTCGCCGGTGCCGGACTGGACGTCTTCGAGCACGAACCGGCGGTCAATCCGAAATTGCTCAAACTCAAGAACGTCGTGCTGTTGCCGCACATGGGATCAGCGACGCTCGAAGGCCGCATCGACATGGGCGAGAAAGTCATCATCAACATCAAAACCTTTGCCGATGGCCACAAACCGCCCGACCGTGTTCTCGCGGCAATGCTGTGACGCCACGTCCCAAACTCCGCCTTCATCCCAAACATGGCGCCCGCATCAAAAGCGGTTCGCCGTGGGTTTATTCGAATGAATTGACGATGGACCGGGCCTGGAAGGCCTTGACGCCCGGCTCGCTCGTCGAAATCGTTGACGACAAGGGCGAAGAATTTGGCACCGCCTATTTCAACCCTCACAGTCTGATCGCGGCCAGAATTTTATCGACCAGGCCGGGCACGAAAATCGGGACCGGCTTCTTTAGCGACCGCTTCGAGCGCGCCCGCCAATTGCGCGATATGCTGTATGCGGCACCCTATTATCGCTTGATCCATGCCGAAGCCGATTTCTGTCCAGGACTGGTCGTTGACCGCTTTGATGACGTCCTGGTCGTTCAATCCGGCACTGCCGGCATGGACGCGCTTGAACCGCACTGGCTGGACGCGCTCCAGTCGGCGTTCAATCCGCGAGCCATTGTCATCAAGAACAATGCTCCCGCGCGTTCGTATGAGGGCCTCAAGGAAGACGTCCGCGTGGCTCTTGGAGAAATTGCAAGCCTGCCCCACGTCGAAGACGCTGGCATCCGCCATCATATCGATCCAATCCTGGGCCAGAAAACCGGCTGGTTCTACGACCAACGCGACAATCGTGCGTTCCTGATTTCACTGGCAAAAGACGCAAGTTTGCTCGACGCGTTTTCCTATACGGGAGCGCTCGCACTCGGCGCCCTCAATGCCGGGGCCAAGTCCGCGGTGCTGCTGGATACGTCCCAAGCGGCCCTTGACGGTGCAACGCAAACGGCGCGTGAGCACAAAATGCTTGACCGCCTGGAGTTTCGCAAATGCGACGCCCTCGTGGAGCTTGAAGAAATGGCCCCAACCGGCGAGCGCTACGATATCGTATCGTGCGACCCGCCGCCTTTCGTGCGCTCCAGGAAAGACCTTGAATCCGGCGCGCGTGGGTACCGCAAACTTGCTCGCCTCGCAGCGCCACTCGTCGCCAATGGCGGGTTCTTGTCCTTGGCCTCCTGTAGCCACGCAATAGACGCCGTGCGCTTTCAAAACGAGTGCGCCGCAGGAATCGCACGCGCAGGCCGCAGCGCCAAGCTGATCCGCGCCAGCGGTGCCGCGCCCGATCACCCCGTGCACCCTATGCTTCCTGAAACCGCTTATCTGAAATCGCTTGTCTATCAACTCGATTGAGCGCGCGATGCGTAAACTTCAATTTTTACTTTTAGCGATTCTGGCACTGCACCTTTCCGCATGTACATCCACGCCTGAATCGCAAACGCCCCAGATACAGCCGTCCCAGCCCTCGCCGGGCGTCACGGCAGGTATCGAGCTTTACATGGAACAACGCGCCCAAGTCGAAAGCGTCGGCTTTCGCCTGCGCCGCACCGCAGTCACGCAATGCGCAAAGCAAAACAGGTCCAAACCCGACTTGGGTTTGATTGTCTGGTCACTGGCAAATTTCC
This sequence comes from Alphaproteobacteria bacterium, assembly GCA_034440175.1. Taxonomy (GTDB): domain Bacteria; phylum Pseudomonadota; class Alphaproteobacteria; order Micropepsales; family Micropepsaceae; genus SZUA-430. Next base: position 3,698 of record JAWXBO010000189.1, on the reverse strand, counting down.
CAAACGAACAAGACCGTGCACATTTGCAAGCCAGCTTTGACTTGACAGACTCGGTGACCGTAGCCCTTGCCATCAAAGGTGCGCCTGCCGACGCCGCAGGTGTAACCCAGGGCGACATCATCACTCATGTGAACGATCAATTGCTTCCGGTTGGAAAAGGCGCAACCGAACGCTTTATCACCGTATCGAATTCGGCCGCCCGAAATGGACCCGTAAACGTGAGGCTGAGTACCGGCCGGACGATTGCCATCGCGCCGCAAACCGCCTGCGACTATCCGGTCCTGTTGGTGCGCAGCCCCGACATCAACGCCGCCGCCGACGGCCGCGCAATCGCCATCACAACCCGTTTTTACGAACTCACAAAATCCCAGGACGAGCTGGCGCTTATACTGGGGCACGAATTGGCCCACAACATCCTCGGCCATTTGAAAGCCAGCGCGCCAAACCACAGCAAAATTGGCGGTCTGTTGGATGCCTTTTTGAAATCAACGGTTTCAGCAGCTTTCGCGGCAACGCTAATGCCCCCGTTCTCGATCGAAAGGGAGAAAGAAGCGGACTATACCGGACTCTATTTCATGGCACGGGCGGGCTACGAAATATCCGCAGCGGAATCATTCTGGACACGCATGATCAATTCAACGAGCACACCTCAAGTCTTCAAGACCCACCCGCCAGGGCCTGAACGCCTGAAGGCGTTGAAACTTGCTATTCGGGAAATCAAGACCAAACAAAATGCCGGCGCGCCGTTGGAGCCAACCCTCAAGCGGCGTCAATAAATCCACCAACCTGGCGGTTCCACAATTGCGCATATGGCCCTGCGTGCGCCAGAAGCTCGGCATGACTGCCCTGCTCCACGATCCGCCCGTCTTCAAGGTACACGATCCGGTCCATCCCCACGATTGTCGAAAGCCGGTGCGCGATGGCGATGACGGTGCGGCCGCGCATGAGTTCAAACAATCCCTCTTGAATCAAATGTTCGCTTTCCGAATCGAGCGAAGACGTCGCTTCGTCAAGCACCAAAATCCTGGCGTCCTTCACCAAAGCCCGCGCGATCGCAACCCGTTGGCGCTCCCCGCCAGAAAGCTTGATGCCCTGCTCGCCCACAATCGTATCGTAGCCCGCATCGCGCCCCGTGATGAAATCATGCGCATGCGCATCTTTGGCCGCTGAAACGACAATGGTCTCATCGGCATCAGGTTTCGAGTACCGGATATTGTCGCGCACCGGTCTGTGAAATACGCCGGGCATTTGCTGAACCTCAGCAATGGCTTCATTGACTGAGTCCCATGTCACTTCGGCAACATTTTGCCCATCAATCAAAATGCGGCCGCTTTGGGGCTCAAATTGGCGCCGCAACAATTTGACCAAAGTCGATTTGCCTGCACCGGACTTGCCCACCAATCCGACTTTTTCGCCGGCGCCAATGCGCAAATTGAGCCCCTGAAAAACCGGATGGCCATCTGCATGCGAGAACTGAATATTCTCAAACACAATCTCGCCATGCGTCACCAAAAGCGGCCGGGAGCCTGGCTTGTCAACGATTTCATGAACCTGCGTCACCAGCTCCAATGCATCGGCAAGCGTGCCCAACTGCTCGAAGAAATCCAGCATGCGATAAGACAACTCCTGCACGGATCTGGCGATCATCGTCCCCAGAAAAAAGATCATCGTAAAGGCCCCCACGCTAATGGCCCCCGACAACGCGTCTTGCATGGCAAACACAATCAGCCCCATCAGCAGCACCAGCATCGCTGTCGACATGAACAGGCGCATCACAATCAGAAACCAGCGCAGCGACTGCGACGCGTTCATCTCGTCTGAAAGAAAGCGCGACAAAAATTGCCGCTCGAACGCCCCACGTGCGAATGCGCGCACCAAATCGGCATTCGCAATCGCGTCGATCAAGCGCCCCGTCGAGGTTGACACCTCATCCGAAAACACCTTCGACAACACCACACAGCGCTGGGCCAACCATGTGACAACGGCAAGATAGACAGCGGTCCACACAAACAAAACGCCGGCATACAACGCGCTTTGCATCGCCAGCAGCACGCCACCCGCCGACAGCAGCACAACAATACGCACGCATTCGAACGCCAGAATATTGAGCAGCGAAACTGTCGCCTGCCCCGCCTGTTTCACTTTCTGACCCAGTTTCCCGGCAAAATTTTCCTGAAAATAGCGTGGACTGTGCCCCATCAAATAGGCGAACAGATATTTCTGCGCCAGGGCCCGCATGCGCGGGCTCATATAGATGTCGATTGCCTCGGCGCCCCGCACGATCAAGGCCGGCAGATACCAGACACAGGCAAACAGCCCGACATAAATCCCGGCAACACTCCAATCCCGGGAACCACTTTGCACCGTCTCCGTCAGCACATTGATCATGCGCCCCAGCACATAAGGGCCCATCGCTTCAACGCCGGTCGCAAGCGCCACACAGGCAACAAAAGCAGCCATGCGCCCCCGGTAGTGCCGCGAAACCAGAAACCACAGGAACCCAAACGGCGTTCCGGGCACGCGTTCGCCCACGCTGACTTCGGGCAACGCCTCCGCCTCCGGCTCTTGCGTCAGCAGGCGCTTGGCAAAGCGAGGCTTCATCTTGCGTCCGGACTTCGGCGCAGACATGACACAAAACCTAGGTTAAATTTTCGGGCCGGGAGCAATACGACCGAACCATCCCCGTTGCTAGAGGGCGCAATCCGCTCCACGCTCGCAATGGTGCGATAAATCGCTCAATGTGGCTTTAGGCCCGCACAGCGCACACTCAGGATCTGGCTTGACCCGCACAGTTCTGAACATCGCCCCCAAACCATCATAGAGCATCAAACGTCCTGCCAGAGTGTCACCGATGCCCAGTATTTCCTTGAGCGTCTCAAGCGCCTGTAGCGTTCCCATGACGCCCACCAGTGCGCCAAGAATACCGGCCTCCGTACACGATGGCACAGCACCCGCAGGCGGCGCCTCAGGATAGAGGCAACGATAGCAGGGAAAGACCCGCTCACCGTCCACACGCACATGCGCCTTGAAGACCGCCAGCTGCCCATCGAACTGGCCGACCGCGGCCGAGACCAGGGGGCGCTGCACGAAAAAGCAGGCATCATTGACCAGAAACCGTGTCGCGAAATTGTCCGACCCGTCAAGCACGACGTCGTAGTTTTTGACCAGATCAAGCGCATTCGACGGACCCAATCGCGTCGCATGCCGGTTGACATGCGTATCGGGATTGATCGCCCGCGCGCTGTCGGACGCACTCTCGACTTTCAGGCGGCCGATATCCTGCGTGCGATGTGCGATCTGGCGTTGCAAATTCGACAGCGAAACCTCGTCATTATCGACAACACCGATCGTGCCGACCCCGGCCGCAGAAAGATACAACAAAGCCGGACTGCCAAGCCCGCCCGCGCCGACAATTAAAACCCGCGCCTCACGCAAGCGCGCCTGTCCCGCGCCACCAACCTCCCGCAGGATAATGTGGCGCGCATAGCGCTCAAGCTGTTCGTCCGAAAGCGTCATGAGCCCAGTCTAAGTGATCATGGTAACTTGTACACCTAGCCGAGGTCGCAGGCCAATTGCTCGCGCGTAGCAAGCGGCACAACCGCCAGATGCCCATAGTTCGTGTGCGTGAACCCGAGCATCACCGGCACACTCGGATCTTTGAACCGCGCCACCTGCGCCGGATTCAGTCCGAATCTCAG
>JAWXBO010000188.1:0-17257 GCA_034440175.1 Alphaproteobacteria bacterium | reverse complement strand
TGCGAGCCACAAGTGCTGCGCAGGGACTTCCCCCGCAAGCGGAGGAAGACACCAGATTTTCTGTCTGCCCCCGCTTGCGGGGGAAGTGGCTGCGCCGCGATAGCGGCTGCAGACGATGGGGGGCTGTGCCGCTGGTAGCGGCTCCATTCACTGCGAACCCGGTGGCCGTCCGTCTTTGCCGCTGAACGTCGGCGGTGGCAGTTTGCGCGGCTTGTATTCGCGCACGCGCCCCGCCAGTTCGTCGGCGTCCACCAGGCCATCGCGATTGATGTCCGAGCGCTCGAACAGCGTGCGCCATTGCGACGCAAATTCCGCCAGCACGATTTTTCCGTCAGCGTTCCAGTCGATCACCGGTGAGATATTCGCTTGATCGTCAAACCGGTCGTTGAAGCTTCGCACTTCCGACGGCTCGAGTAATCCGCTGGCGTTGGCGTCTGCGGCCGCAAAATTACGCTTCAGCCCTTCCTCAAGCTCGCTGCGCACCAGCGTGTCGTCGTCATTCTTGTCGAAGCTCTTGAGGTCCATGTCATCCATGCTTCGCGCCACCGCCGCGCCGCCCGTTGACGGTGCCCGCGACGAGCGCTCCACAAAAGTAGCGCCGCACCCCTGCAGCACAAAGCACGCAGCCATCAGCATCATCAAATATCGAAATCGCATATCAGCCCCTCAAGAACGAATTGCAAGTGTATAACCCAAATCACCTAAGCGGCACCAGCGTCACGCTGCCCTCGCGCACGGCGCCAAAAATATTCGCCTCTTGCAGATTGCGCGCACCCACAATGGTGTGCCTCATATCGGCCCAGGCAAAATTCGCCCCCTTCATACTGGCACCGGAAAGATTGGCATTCACCAGCGTCGCGCGCGCAAGAATGGCTCCATCGAGAACCACACCACGCAAATCGCTGTCGGTCATATCGGCGCCGGACAGATTGGCGCCCGACAAATTCGCACTGCGCAGATTGGCACCCTGAAGCTGGGCCCGCCTCAGATCGGCCCGCGCAAGAATGCAGCCTTGCAAATCGGCAAAGCGCCAGTTGATGCCGTTGAGAATTACCCGCTCCTCGCCAACCAGATCGGCAGGGCGCCCCCACAACCGCGACTTGGCGGCTTCTTTGACAAAGTTCAGTCCTGAAAAAACCGGCTTGAAATCGTTTTCACTCCGGTGCTGATTCCAATGCAGCACCCCTTCGTCGAAGAGCCAGCGGTGCTGTTGCGAATGTCCAATGCCAATCTCGGGCGCATGGACATAGAGGTCCTCACCCGTTTGGCCGCCCGCGTGGGAAACAGATGAGGCCACCGCCTCCGGTTTCGCGGAAGGTGTTGATTGTGGCTTTTGGCCAAACAGCCAGCCATAGATTGCAGAACCCCAGGACATAGCTCCTACCGCTCGCCGCAAATCACACTGGGTTCCTCGCCCTCGCCATGGCGGAAGCAGCGGATCAGATCAAAGAACAAATCCGGCAAATCGGTCGACACATTCAGTCCCAGATTCTGCGCGATCTCGGCCGTGATACCAAAGCCATGCGTCCACTTTCCGCTCATCATTTCGTCGGCAATAGCGCACGAACCGTCATTCGAATAGGTGCCCTGCAGCAGATCGCACGCCGTGGCCCGCCCCTCGATAATGATTTTCCGCGCCTCTTCCGCCAGGATCAGAAACTCGTCGCTGATCGCATCTGCGGGCTTAACCTCAAGCAACCGCAAGATGGACGGCGCCGGCCAGCCATAAAGCTGAGTGTCAATCGGCCCCAGCGTTGCGTGCGGCCCCATCACGATCTGGTCGGCAGCAAGCGAAATGCGCGTGCCCGCCGACATCGCATAGTACGGCACAAAAACGGTCTTGCGCGCCCGATGCGATTTGACGGCCCGTGCAATCTGGCGTCCCGTAAACGACGAGCCACCCTGCGTGTGCAGAATAATGTCCAGCGGCTTGGTGGGATCGCTGCTCACCAGAGCGCCAAGCGTATCTTCCAGATCTTCAAAGTTGAACGCTTCCCGCTCCATGTTGCGGCCATGAATGATGCAAATTACGCGCGATCCGCGCTGCTGCTCGATCTGCTTGATGATCCCCCTGGCACGGTCGGCCGCTCCTTCCGGAACATAAGTGCCCGATTGCGCCAGCCAGGTCAGTTTTTGTCTGGGCTCGGGCACAGCTTTGGCCGCCGACGAGCGCTCAAAATGAAATTGGCGCACATCGTCGTAGATGCCAACCGGCGAAGACTCTGCTTTCCCGCCAAACTGAGTCCGTTCCACCTCGGCGGTGGCGACGCTGGCCTCGCGCCCGCGCGATTTGCGGCACGACCGTATCAGCTGATAAACCTCAGGCGGCATCTCGGACGAGACCTTTAGCCCGACGTCCTTGGCATCTGCCGGCGTAATCGCACGGTCGCTCGACCACTTCCCGCTCACCAGTTCATCGGCGATCCGGCACACGCCCGCATAGTCGTCGCCATCATCCATCAGCTCGCACGACACACGCCGCGCCTCATTCAACAGCTTGCGGCTGATGTCGGCGCAGATGATGGTCTCATCCTCGATCTTCGAAATCGGCTTGTCCGTTATGCCATTGAGTATCGACGACGCCGTACCCTTGCTCACATAAGGATCAAAGGGGGACAGGGCCGCATGCGGGCTCATGACAATTTGATCCGCCGCATACGCCATGAACGTGGCGCTGCCCAACGCATAGTAAGGCACGAACACCGTAGTCTTGGCCGGATGCGCCTTGATCGCGCGCGCAATTTGTTGCCCCGCCCGAATGTGTCCGCCAGGTGAGTGAATTATAACGTCAAGCGGCTTGTTCTTGGGAACTTTGCGGATGGCGGTCAACGCATCTTCAAGATCGACGACGTCCAGATGTTTGCGTTCCATATTGTCGCGATGAATGATGGCGATGACCCGCGAGCCGCGAGCGCCCTCCATGCGTGCAATAATATCGCGCCTGGAACCTGGAACTTCCGGTGCCCGCGGTTCGGATGCAGCCTTCGCCATCCAGTTTCTCGGCGCCGCCGCCAGCAAGGGTTTTTCTTGCGGAACGACGAGTTCTTCCACGGGACCGAACGGCGCTTGATAATCTTCAAATGGCGCCTTGTGCGAAATTCGTTTTGGCAGCAACGCAACAAGCAACAGCCCCAGGGCGAGCACGATCGCGACGATAGCAAACGCAATCGGCCACGGGCCAACATTGGCCTCCACCACGCTCCAATAGCGTGTGACCGTTTGCGACACCAAACTGAGTACAGACCAAACGTCCATACGTTTCCCCGCAGCAATTGAACTTCCAGCAGTTACCCCAACTACTTACGCCAATAAAATCAAGTAAAACATCATCCAATCTCGCTGTGCATGGCAAAGAAAAATTCTTAATGGATCAAATTGATCCAACAGACACTGGTCCATGCACACGCAGCAACCTTGCCGTGCAAAAACCGCACCGTGACTTGCAACCAGAACTCGAAGTGCATCCACCAACGCACGCAACGCATTTCGGAATTAACACCTCGTTAACTCCCACAGTTCAGTTTCACTCTTCTGATTCTGGGGAAGTCCTGTGTCACTGTTTCTGAAGCTCGTAAAAAACACGGTGTGCCGTTCCAACCATCATCGATTGGCGATCGATGCCTTGGTTCAATTGCGCGGCACCGATGGGGAACTGTGGCGCAATCTGTTTCTACATCACCACAAGCTCTACCTTGACGGTGCAAAAGCACCCGACGAAATATTCAAGGACTTCAAGAACCACGTACTTCACGTTCGCGAAGGCGATTGGGGAGGCGCCCCAGCAGCGGCACGAGAATGGTACCGTCGAACCGTACGCGCACTGGGCCAGCAAGACTGGAAACACGCCGTCTATTGCGCCGGCGTCATGAGCCATTATGTCGTCGATCCCGTCCAGCCGCTGCATACCGGACAAACTGAAGAAGAAGGCACCATCCATCGCGCCATCGAATGGAGTTTTTCGAAATCCTACGCGAAGCTGCAACTGATTCTGGAGCAGGATCTGGGCGGCTATCCCGATGTCGCCGTGCCATCAGGCAACGATTGGCTCGAACAGATGATCAGAGCAGGCGCCAGAACCGCAAATCCGCATTATGAAACGCTGATCGATCACTACAATTTGGCGGCGGGCGTCAAGTCTCCACAAAGCGGACTCGATCAGGAGCTGAAAGATGTTGTCGCGCGCCTTGTGGGCTACGCAACGATCATGCTGTCGCGCATCCTTGAGCGCGCCTTCATCGAAGCTGCCGTGATCCCGCCGCGCACCGGGCTGACCTTGGATACACTGTTTGCCACCTTAAAGTTGCCGCTGAACCTTTTGCTGGGAAAAATCGATGACGCCAGGGAGCGCGCGACGATCACCGCAATGTACGAAGAGTTCCTGAAAACCGGCAAAGTTCGCCAAACACTCTCGGAAGACGACAAGCTCGTACGCCGCTTGCATGCGCTGGAGGTTCTGAAGGTTCCCCTATCGACGATCGACGCACTCTGGCCCCGGGAAACGGGCATGGCACACGGCACCGGCCGCCCAGCCAGAACCACCACAATTCAAACAAGGCAGAAACCCAAGCCAGCCAAACGCGCCCGTATCGAACCGTCGGTTGCAGTCCCTGCCGAAAAGCCCATTGCCCAACAGGCAAAGCCAGTGCAAAGGGAAATCGTCAAGCCGCCGCCAATGCCTGCCAACCCCGGGGGCGACTTCAATCTCAAACACAATTCCCCGGTCGAAGACGCACCGTCGATCGGCGCCAAAACAGCAAGCCGCCTGACAGCCATCGGCGTCCACACCGTCAACGATTTATTGTCGGTGTCGCCCGAGGATGCCGCAACAAAACTGAAATTCAAACACATCAACGCCAGATTGATCCGCGACTGGCAAGCCCAGGCCGGACTGGCCTGCACCATTCCAGGCCTCCCCAGCATCGCCGCTCAGCTATTGGTCGCGGTCGGTGTGCGCGATGGCGATGATTTGGCAAACGCCGAAGCGGACATGCTCATCAACATGATCGACGAATTCTGTGACACCCCGGATGGTCAGCGCATTTTGCGCGACGCCGTCCCGCCCACAGAGCCCAAGATCCAGGCGTGGATCAACTTGGCGCAAGACATGCAGAAAAAGAGCGCAGCTTAGAGGCGCTCTACTTGCCCCCCTGTGCCACGCCGCCGGCATCCCGGACCGTCACAACACCCAGCGCAAACTTGCATACCTGCCCGACGTCGCAATCGAAAGCACCGATAGGATCAGGTTTATTATAGTCGTCCCACTCGAACAACTCGACACCGAACGCGACGTCGGGCACCTGAATGACAGCGGTCGTACACCGGAACCGCCCTTGACAAGGCGCAAGCACCGCATCCTGTGGCCCGTAACACTTCCGGTATTCCGTCCCCTCACGAATGCACAATTGCAATTCGGGGTCGACCAAAGGCCAGTCCCAATTTTGGCCGCTGGCTTTGAACTTGCTGAATTCAATGTCAAAGCGCGCCGTGCGGTGCCAGACACCGGGCGAGTAATCACTGCTCACTTCCACCCGCACCGTGGCTGGCGCCTTCACGACGTATTTTTGATAGGACGAAGGTCCATAATACATGGCCGCCGCCCCTGCCGCCGCACCGATAATAAACCAGCCAAATCCACCTCCACCGGAATTCGAAGCCATGTCCCTCTCCCGCCTGTTTCAATCGAGTATAATTGGTGCACGCCGAACAACCAATCCCATCAAATCGTGGCATCACCGTGACCTGCATGCCTTTCAAGCCTCAAATGGCGTCATTTTGAAGCAACACGCCGGTCCTCGACGATCTCACCATATTTAGTCACCACGTCATCATGGCCCAGATCGCGAAAGTCTTCGGCAAGCGCGCTCGCATACCAGTCTTGCATTGAGCCCAGAGCCAGCAAGCGCTGAACGTAGGCCTGTGCCGCCCCGTCAAATTTCAGACCATAGGTCTGCGCCCGAAACGCAACCGGCGAATAGAAGGCGTCAACCGCCGTGAAGTGACTGCCCGCCAGGAACGGTCCGCCAAACTTCGAAAGCCCCTCATTCCACAGCTCAGACAGGCGCATAATATCCTTGTCCAGCAACGGCAAAATCGATCTGAGCCGCACCCGCAAACCTGCATTGAATGAACACTGCTCACGCAGCGCCGCAAAGCCCGAATGCATCTCTGCCGCAGCACACCGCGCCCAGCTGCGCGCGGCAGGGTTCGCCGGCCAAACCCCGGCATGGCGCTCGCCCAGATATTCGGCAATCGCCAGCGAGTCCCAAACCACGTTGTCGCCATCATGCAGAGCCGGGACGCGTCCACTGGGAGAGAAGGCGCGAAACGCGGACCAGGCGCCACCGGGCTGGAAGCGATGAAGGTCTTCAGCGAACTCAATCTTCAACTCGCGCAGCAGCACCCACGGCCTCAACGACCAAGACGAGTAGTTTTTGTTAGCAATGAACAGCCGGTACATCGAATTCTCCAGTGACGACGTCACATATGTGGCAGCTCCATCACGCTACCGCCAGGATCAAGACAAGCCAAGCGTCTCTGAGTGACGCGTTAGGACAATTAGGCTAAAACGAAGACGTTTAGACGGCCTCCAGACCGGGATGCGGTAAAATGACGGACCAAAAAGCCTTCAAGACCGCTATGGCAATTTGCGCCGTGGTGATGTGCGTGTCGACCGCCGACTCGCGCGCCGACAGCAAACGCGGCACGGCAATTCCAAAACAACCCGAGCTCGGCGACCAATCAACCGAACCCATGCCAAAGCTTGGCAGCCTTTCCGGTGTGGGCACCGCAATGGGAGGCATTCCTCCCAAAAAAATCGTACAAGCTGTTCAACAGTCCCGTGCCGGCGTTGAGCCTTCGCTGCGCGGATCACCGCTCAATCCCAAAATCGCAAAACTAAGCCGCTCCGTCGTTTTGATTGTCACCCCGGACAAGCTCGGCTCCGGGACAATCATTGGCCGCGACGGCACCATCCTCACCAATTGGCACACCCTTCAATCGCTGCAACAGGTTGGCGTGATTTTCAAACCACGCCAGGGCGGCCGCGCCCTCAAAGAGTCTGACGCCGTGCAAGCAGTGGTCAGCCATATCGACCAAGTGGCCGATCTTGCGCTCATAAAAATTTCAAGCGTCCCGGCCGATGTTGCTCCCATCGCCATTGCGTCCCCACCACCACGCCTGCCAGGTGCCAAGGTACAGGTCATCAGTCATCCGTTTGGCGAAATTTGGTCGCACACCCAGGGCACAATCAAACAGTTTCGCCCAAATTACGTCTGGCAGTCCAAAGATGGCGTCACCCATCGCGCTGATGTCATCAGGGTAAGAACACCAGTGATGACGGGAAACTTTGGCGGCCCGATGCTCAACACTAAAGGCGAACTGGTGGCCGTTGATACCTTCAATCCACAAAACGAGCCGCTGATCAGTCTTGGCGTTACGAGTGCGGAAGTCCTGCGCTTGATCCACTTGTCAAAGTTCCCGCGCGCGGCCGAAAGCCGATCCAGTGTCTGGCCAAAGTCGTCAAAGGCGAGTTGCGAACCGGTTCGCTTGAACACACAACGCACGAAAGCCAACGATGGCACCGGCCACACCCTGGACCTCAATTGCAACGGCACCGCCGATGCCATTCTGCTTGTCCCCGACAATCAAGCCCTGCCAAACGCACTGTCGAACGATGCAAATGAAAATGGCGTCACCGACTCCATTTATCTCGACAGGGAAAGAGACGGCCGCTTCGATGAAGTCAAATTCGACACCGACGAAGACGGCACCGCCGATCTCATCGGCTACGATCTCGACGAAAACCTCTCGCCCAAGCGCGTTGATGTTCCAAGAAACTAGTGCCGATGAAACCGCATCGAAAAACGTGTGCGGCGGCGGCATGCTTTGCCGTTGCGATCTTGACTTGGCAGCCCGCAACAGCAGCACAAGTCCAGCCCCCTGAAACCGCACAACAGCTCAATGAACTTGCTTTGCGCAATATTGATCTGGGCCGTTATGCGGCTGCTGAACCGCTTCTCAAGCGTGCGCTGGCCATCGACGAAAAAGTGCGCGGTCCCAACCACCTGCTGACCGCCATCACACTCAACAATCTGGGAGAACTGTTCCGGCTGCAAGGCAGATTCCCTGAGGCGGAAATCGCCTACAAGCGCGCCGTCGCCATCGATGTGCAGGCTCTGGGTCAAGACCACCCCGATTACGCCGCCGGTCTCTCCAATCTTGCGGCCCTGTATCTCGAAACTGACCGCGTCACACACGCCAGCGCACTCTTAAGAAGAGCGCTGGACGTGACCGAGCGCAAATTGGGATCACAGCATCCCCGCGTATCGCCAATACTTCGCGATCTCGCAAAATCGTACATGAGCCAGGGCCGGGCATCGCAAGCCGAACCGCTGTACTTGCGGGCACTGAGCATCGATGAAAAAGTGCATGGGCGCCAGCATCAGGAAACTGCCATCACGCTCAATGACCTGGCCGGCCTCTACGCCAGCACCGGCCGCCTTGCCCAAGCCGAGACACTGCTCAGAAATGTGCTCGATATTAACGCCCGCCACTTCGGCAAAGACAGTAGTGCGGCGGGCCTGGCCCTCAGCAACCTTGGTGCCGTGCTTCAGCGGCGCAACAAGTTGGGACACGCCACAAGCTACGCTGTACAAGCGCTCGCCGTCACCAAAAAGGCGCTTGGCGCGAAACACATCAACACGGCCTACGTATTGGGCGCCTTGGCGCAACTGCGTTTCGCCAGGCAGCAATACGCCGCCGCTCAGGTGCTCACACGTGAGGCGCTGCACATATTCGAAACCAACCTCCCGCCCAATGCCATACAGATTGGGCGAGCAAACTATTTTCTGTCCAAGTGCGCCCTCAAACGTGGCCGCACGGCTGAAGCGCTCGCCTATGCCATGCGCGCGGCCTCGACCTCCCGCGCCAGGCGCAGCAAGGCGGACACTGAGATATTCCTGCAAGTGATCAGGGCCTCGCACCACGTCGCCCGGCTCCCTGAAGCTTTTGAGGCCGCAGAGCTCTACATCGCCAACGAGGCCAGCGCCGCTGTGGAACACATGGCGTTGCGCTTCGCGCTGGGTTCCAATCCGCTTGCAGCGCTGTTGCGCGAACAGCAGCAGCTCATCCGCCAGCATGATCTTGCAGACCGTCAACACGCGGTCGCACTGGGTTCAAACGACCCAGCAACACGCGCTCAAAGCACTGCACTTCGCAGACACCTCGATACACTGGACACGCGTGCCCGCACGATCAGCGCCCGTTTGCAGCGCGAGCATCCGCCATACGCAGAATTTGTGGCAGGCACCCCCGTGACCTTGAGCCAAACTCAAGCGTTGCTCAAGCAAGATGAAGCTTTGATTCTGACACTGTCAGCCGATGATGGAACCTACGTCTTCGCTGTGACTCGAGAGCAATCGGCATGGCATCGCGCATCGCTAACAGATGCACAAATTTCCAAACATGTTTCGGTTCTCAGGCGCCAACTCGATCCCAATCAATGGCAAGGCTCATTCTCACCCTTCGACCGCAAGCGATCCCATTTGCTGTATCGCCACCTGTGGCAACCCATCGCGCATGTGCTCGCGGACAAGTCGACGGTCTTTGTCGTTCAAAGCGGTTCGCTCTCAAGCCTGCCACCTTCCGCGCTGATAGCCGCCCCTCCCAAAGGTGGCGCAGTGGCCGATTCCAATCCCGATGATCTGCGCGAAACACCGTGGCTCGCGAAACGGCACGCATTCGTGACTTTGCCCTCGCTTTCAAGTTTCAAAGCTCTGCGCGCGCTCGAGGCTTCGCCCTCCGGCAGCGAACCGTTTGCGGGCTTTGGCGCTCCTGCCGGCGCGCCGCAAAATCTGCCATATCTTCCTTTCGCAGCGCACGAACTGCGCGCGCTCGCCAGGTCAATGGGCGCATCTGTCTCCAACGACGTCTATCTGGGAAGCCAGGCGACGGAGACGCGGCTCAAAACCCTGGACCTATCCCGCAAACGCGTCATCGCTTTTGCTACCCACGCATTGACCGCAAACCAGTTTGGGACAAGCGAACCCGGGCTGGTCCTAAGTCAGCCCAAACACCCCAGCCGCCTTGACGACGGATATCTCAGCGCCTCCGAAGCCGCTCAACTGAACCTGCGCGCCGACTGGATCATCTTGTCGGCCTGCAACACTGCAGCCGGTGCCAGTCCAGGTGCCGAAGGGCTTTCCGGCCTCGCCAAAGCATTTTTCTACGCCGGAGCGCGATCGATATTGGTATCCAATTGGCCGGTATGGGATGACACCGCAGAGCGCTTGACCACAGCCACAGTCGCGCAGTTTCAAAAATATCCGCGCCAAGGCAGGGCCACAGCGCTGCACAAAGCCATGCTGTCACTCATGCAAGACACGGCCAATCCGCGCTTCGCACATCCCGCAACTTGGGCGTCGTTTGCCTTGGTCGGAGACGCACAAGCGCGTTAGTTCAGCGTCTCGTGCGGCTCGCGCTTGGTACGTCGGAGTTCCTGGATGGCTTGCCCGATGGACCACCACAAGCTGATCCCGCGAGGGTCACCCTGCTTGATCATCGCCTGCTGCTGGCGCGTGGCCTCACGCATCGCTTTCTCGCCATGGTTCCGTATCATGAACCAAGCTGAGCGAATGACGTCCGGATCTGGATCTATAAGCGTGTTCTTTTTTGTCATGTGCCGTGACTGTGAGTTAGCGCATCACGTATTGCACTGCTGAGACTCAAGCACCACTGACTGGGAGTCGAAGTTTTTTCGCACGACGCAACTACTGGGGGACAGTTTCGAAACGCGGTGGAAGCGATCAAAATGCGACCGCTGCGTGCGTTAACATGTGAGCTACACGCCCTGCCAGCTAGACAGCGGCCGGATGCACGCTGGCGTTCAGTGCATAGACGATAGTTTCGTGTTCCCTGCCCCGCAGAAGCGTGGGGCCCACCAAACGTAGCTCATCGACAAGTTGAGACTCTTGCCGCATTTCGTCTTTCACGGCGCTGACCAGCGCATCGCTTGCCACCAACTTGGTTCCTATCTCTTTCGAGAGCGATTGCAACCGGCTGGCGACATTTACGGTGTCGCCAACCACAGTGAATGTCATCAGGCGCTCGCTGCCGACGTCTCCGGTCATCACATAGCCAAAATGCAAGCCGATACCGATCTGCACCTCAAACCTGCCGGCCGCTTGGCGTTCAACATTCCATTTGGACACTGAGTCAATGATAGCAAACGCGCACGCCAGCGCATCACCCGCATCACCGCCGCCCTGATCGGGAACGCCAAACACCGCGAGAAGTCCGTCACCCAAAATCTTGTCGAGCGTTCCGCCATGCTTGAAAATCACGTCTTCCATGCGCCCGTGAAACTCACGTAGAAACGAAATCGCTTCTTCCGGTGGCATGGTCTCGCAACGAGTCGTAAATCCGCGAATGTCGGCAAACAACACCGCCGCACTCTGACGCCGCACATCACCGAATGGATTCTCACGCGCACTCAGTTCGTCCAGGACTTTCGGTGAGAAGTGACGCGCCAGGTTCGCACGCGCCTTCTCAGACACGGCAGCCGCCATCACCAGCTGCCGCGACCTCCAGATCGCCACCGCAAGCCCAAGCGTCAACAGCAACAGGATCACATAGTCATAGACGACCTTGATCACCGGCAAATAATGCGGATCTCCGTATTGGCGCCAGGTCTCCTCAGTTGAGCTCAATGTGAAAAAGGTCCCGGGCTCGGCAACCGCGAACCCGACAATGGCGCCCCAGCTCAACGTGATGCACAATCCGGTCCAGGCGATAAAATGCGGCGAATAACTGAATGTGCCTTGAACGAGAAAGGCGACAAAAAACAGCAGCGCCCCCTCCTTCACGGCAAGCGTCACAGGAGGAAGATCACCGGCCAAACTATGGCGCACAATCAGAAAGGCCGCGAGGTAGGCGCAATCGACCGCAACGAATACATATTTGGGCCACGTGAGTTGCGGCAAGCGCCGCAGCGTTTCAAACTGCACGAGCCCGATTGCAGCAATACCAAGCGGCATCAATACCAACACGACGTAGCCATCGCCGACAAACGCTCCTGTCGCCGCGAATACCAATATCATCGTCACAACAATTGCCGCCCGCACAGCAGAGGCCAGCATTAAGCCAGTACGCTCAGTCTCGCGAAACGAGACTGATAAGCGGTCACTGACACCTGCATCAACGGCTTTATGCACGGCACCTGCGATTAGCCAGCGAAATCGCAGGAATTGCTTTGAAAGAGTCACGGGAACAAACCTCCACAGATTCGCCTGCCACGTGAACATACAGCGTTTTGACGCTCCCCCCTTTCGGATAGTTGACCGTGCCGTGCCCACGTGCGCATCTTTCGAGCGTTACGTTGGTCAAGGGAAGCCGGTGAGAAACTGGCGCTGCCCCCGCAACTGTAAGCGACGATGCACCGGCCACAAAATGCCACTGATCGATTGATCGGGAAGGCGGCTGGATGAAGTGTCGCGAAGCCAGGAGACCTGCCACGTAAGTCACCCCTCGAAGGCGCGGTGGGCGTTTGCGGGACGGATCCCTCCGGTGTGGTGGCGTGTGCGAAGCGTACCCATTCGGGGACGCTCACGTTCAGGCGCCCCGATACGGGATAGGAGCGCTCCATCAATGGTCTTGGGGGCCCGCAAAAATGAAACGTATATTGCTTGCAACAACTGCATTCGGACTGACCGTATCTCCCGGTTTTGCAGCGGATCCAATGCCGGTATCTGTGGAGAAAATAATCGTCACCGGCAATCGCATCGGAGAAGTGGCGGAAGACAAGCTGGGTACTGCGGTCACCGTCATCAGCAAACAGCAACTCGACGAACGCCAAACCCGCTACGTTTCCGATGTCCTGCGTGATGCACCGGGCGTCGCCGTCAACCGCACAGGCGGTGCAGGTGGTTCAACCCAAATCCGCATGCGCGGCAGTGAAGGCAACCATACCCTGGTGCTGCTGGACGGCGCCGAGATCAGCGATCCTTTCCAGGGTGAATTCGACTTCTCAGGCCTGCTTGCCACCGATATTGAACACATCGAAATTCTGCGCGGCAGTCAAAGCGCCTTGTACGGGTCTGACGCTATCGGTGGTGTAGTCAACATTATTCCGCGACGCGGCAAAGGTGAATTGACGTTCGAGGCCCTGGCCGAAGCAGGCTCATTCGCCACCTGGCTGGCCAACGGAAACGCATCATACGGCGATGACACCTTCGACGTCTTCGCCAGCACGTCCCGCCACGTGACGAGTGGCACCAACAATTCGCGCTTCGGCAATGAAGACGACGGCGCAAGCGACACATCGTTCTTTGTCAACGCTGGACTTCGTCCTGCCACCAACATCGAACTGCGTGGCTTCCTGCGCTACGTTGAAACCGATGCCGATGGCGACCCACAAGACTTCGACTTCTTCTCACCTACGCAAGGCTTCGCTATCGACGGCAACGAAACATCGGACACAAAGCAGCTCTATGGCAATATCCAAGCCCAAATAGTTGGTTGGAATGACGCCTGGAACACAAAACTGAGCTACGCCTTCGCCGATACCGAACGCCACAATTTCTCCGGCGGCTTTCCATCATTTTTCACCGCCGGTAATCGCGACAAAGTCAGTCTGGTGTCGGCACTGGATTTCACAACCGCAGCCGCATCGCATCGCCTGACCGGCGCCGTGGATTGGAAACGCGAAACATACCAAAATCTGCCCCTCGGCGCGCCCTCACCCATCAACGACAAGCGCGAACTTGAAACCACGGGCTTCGTCGCCAACTACGACCTGGAAATGGCGGACTTCAATGCTGGAGCAGCAATCCGCCACGACCAGAACGAAAACTTCCAGGACGCCAGCACATATCGCTTGCAGGCCAGTTACCGCGTCGAGGCCACTCGCCTGCGGGCAACAGCAGGATCAGGCGTCAAGAATCCAACCAACTTCGAACTCTTCGGCTTCGACCCCGGATCATTCATCGGTAACCCAAATCTCAAACCCGAAAAGTCGGTTGGCTGGGATGCAGGCATCGATCACCGGTTCTGGAACAACACTGCAAAATTGACGCTGACGTATTTCCAGGCAACACTGGAAGACGAAATCTTCACCGCCTTCCTGCCGGGTTTCATCTCGACCCCCAGGAACCGCACCAGCCAAAGCGAACGCCAGGGCATTGAACTCACCCTGGACGCCGCCGTCGAGGACTGGTCGCTGAATGCTGCTTACACCTATCTCGACGCGCAAGAGGCAGGCCAGGAAGAAGTCCGCCGCCCTCCCCATATTGCGTCGCTCAACCTCACCTATCGCTTTCTGGAACGCGGCTCAGCCACGCTTAGCCTGCGCTACAACGGCGAGCAGCAGGACAACGAATTCATCTTCGCAACGCCGCAAGACTTCGTCACCCTGAACGCGTTCACCCTCGTCAACTTGAACGCCTCATACAGAGTGACTGAAACTCTGGAGGTGTTTGGCCGCGTCGAAAACCTGCTCGACGAAAGATACGAAGAAGTCTTCTCCTTCGCCTCACCTGGGCTGGCGGCCTACGCGGGTGTAAAGGGAAAATTCTGACCGGCACCTCAAAAAAATGGCCGCCCCTGGTCCGTGGTCCAATGGGCGGCCGTCACAATCTTTCGGACTAATTAACGGCGGCAGACACTATTCGCCGTCGCTTGGCCCGAAGCCCGAGCACACTCGCCGCGATTTGACCACCACACTTGCCCATTGCGTATGCAACAGACGCGCTCGTTCGGGTTCTGGCCCTGGTCCCAGCCATTTCCCCAGCCATTTCCCCAACCATTACCGTGTCCCGGGTAACGGTGGAAGCCACCGTATTTTCTGCAGGTTTTGTTGGTCTGGCCTTCTCCACCCGACCTTTGGCACTCTCCGACCGTCGACCAGAATATGCGATACCCTTGACGCTCGTCGCGCCGGCAGCATTGGCGCTCATTCCAGCGCCCGTCGTTGCGGCCGTCTCCGTTCCATCGATTGTCGCCGTCCCAGCGATCATCATTCCGGCACCGGCGATTGTCGGTCGCATGTCCGCCCGCCCACTGGCACGCGTTGCGCGTAGACCACCAATCGCTGTTGCCGCGTCTGCAGCAAACCTGGTCGTTGTTATAGTTGTCATTTATGGGAGTAAATTCTCCCGGGGCCCGCGAGAATTGCGGTTCTGCGGAAACCGGCGCTACCATCAGAAACGCGGCCGCAACGAGTGACACAGTCAAAGAAGCTAAAGTTCGAAACATGGTCTAATCCTCTCCTATCGTTATCGACTTCTCCAATACGGACCGCCACCTGAACACTCGATGAATGGGTTACGCCACCGGCGGGGCCTACTTAGAAACGAACAATCCCGCCAGTTGTTCCCGTTGTATGTAGCGCTCCATGCGCTATAGATTTCCACAACCAGGAGCCATCCATGACCGGCGCACAAAAATCCATTGTAATTACAGGCGTTTCCACCGGAATCGGCTGGGGAGCCGCCAAAGTCCTCTGCGCCGCCGGATACAAGGTCTTCGGCAGCGTCCGCAAAGAGGCCGATGCAAAGCGCCTGCAAAGCGAATTCGGCGCCAACTATATCCCTCTGGTTTTCGACGTCCTCGACGAAAAAGCGGTCAAGGCCGCAGCCGTCGCCGTCCGCGCCGGTCTCGGCGGGCACAAGCTGTTCGGCCTGGTCAACAACGCAGGCATTTCCGTCGTCGGGCCAATGCTCTACATGCCGCTCGAGCAGTTCCGCACACAGATCGAAGTCAACCTCACCGGCGTCTTTATTTCCACCCAAGCCTTCGCGCCCCTGCTCGGCGTCGATGACAGTCTGACAGGCTCGCCCGGCCGCATCATCAATATTTCATCCATTGGCGGCCGCAATGCCATCCCGATGATCACGCCTTACAACGTCTCGAAATTCGGCATCGAAGGCATGACCGAAGGCCTGCGTCGCGAGCTCATGCTGTTCGGCATCGACGTCATCTCCCTCGCCCCCGGCGCCGTCGCCACCGCCATTTGGGACAAGGGCGAGCAAGTCGATATCACCCCTTACGCAAAGACGCCCTACGCAGGCCCCCTCGACAAACTGCGCGCCTTTGCGGCCAGGGAAGGCAAACGCGGATTGAAGCCCGAATTTCTGGGCCGCAAAATTTTGCATGCATTGACCGCCGCGCGGCCAAAAGTCCGTTATGTCGTAACGCCCGGTCCGTTGATGAATTTCATGCTGAACAACCTCCCCAAGCGCATGGCCGATCATCTGGTGGCAAGCCAGATGGGTCTGCTACCCAAGAAGTGACCCCATGAAAACCGTACCCCTCGGACCCTTCAAAAATGTCAGCCGCCTGACCCTGGGTGGCGGCGGCATCGGCCAGGGCTGGGGTGAAACCAGCCGCGACGAAGCGATGGCAACCATTCACCTCGCGATCGATCACGGCATCACGCTGCTCGACACCGCACCGCTGTACCGGAATTGTGAAGCAATCATCGGCGAGACCTTTGACGGCAAATTACCCGTCGATGTGAAAATTACCAGCAAATGCCGCCTGGGCTCGCCGCCGCCGGGCGAGGTCGCGGCAAAACTGTCTCAATCGCTCGACGCGAGCTTGAGCGCCATGCGCCTCGATCATATTGATCTGTTTTTTCTGCACACAAATATCTGCGACGATGACTACGTCTACGCGGTCAGACCCGACCGGCAAAATGTCTTCGCCACAAGCTGGTCGATCTACAGTGAGAACTTTATTCCAACGATGGAAAAACTGATGTCTCAGGGCAAGATCGGCCACTGGGGCATCACCGGCACCGGCGTACCACGCACAATCATCAAGGCTTTACAGCACACGGCGCGGCCCGCAGCCGTTCAGGCCATCACCAATCTCCTGGACAGCGTTGGCGGCATGCGCAACTTTTCCGAAGAAGCCACCCCACGCGCGATCATTGAAACTGCCGTCGGCAACAATATCGGCGTCATGGGCATTCGCGCCGTACAGGCCGGTGCGCTGACCACGGCCATCGACCGCACCCTGCCACCCGAACACGCCGAGGCGCGCGACTTCGCCCTCGCCGCCCCCTACCGCGCCCTGTGCCGCGAAATCGGCGAAGACCCGGCACTCATCGCCCATCGCTACGCGCTCTCCATGACCGGCGTCGACACAGTTATCCTCGGCGTAAAAAATCGGGAAGAGCTCGCACAATGCCTCGACGCCGAAGCCCAAGGGCCCCTCGATCCCGCACTGATACGGCGCATCGACGGCCTGGGGTTGCGCTCTA
>JAWXBO010000187.1:0-8654 GCA_034440175.1 Alphaproteobacteria bacterium | reverse complement strand
ACCCGTCCGCGACGGATAACGCCCCCAAACCACACCCAACCGCAAACCCGCCAATCAATGGACTGCAGATGCCTGAAACTTCAAAATGAGAATTGCTGATTACCCTGCAGAAATGATGACAGAATTGCGTAAGGCGCGTAAGTTAATCATCGCCCTCAAAAAGGGGCGGCCCAGGTTAGGGAGGAAACCGGAAGGGTGTGGCCTTAAGGGACACGCTATCTGGCCGATCTGGCGAAAGCGAGGCGCGGACACTGCGCGGCCTCGCTTTTTATTTTGCCGGTGCAGGAAGGCCAAGGCTCACGAGCTGGTACTCGATCACCACGAACAACACAGCCCAAACAACAAGTGATATTCCAAGCGCCGCAATCCCCTTCCAAAGCAAATGCGGTGCAACGGGGGCAGACGGCTCGCTACCCGGCACAACATGTCCATCTTCAAGTTGCGAACGCACCCCGATCGGCAGCATCGCAAAAAAAGCCAGCCACCAGCCGATTGAAATCACCATCAGCGACCCGGCAATTCCCATCTTTTAGACTTGCTCCAACTCTATGAGCGTGCCGTTGAAATCTTTGGGGTGCAGGAAAATAACCGGCTTGCCATGCGCTCCCATTTTGGGCTCGCCGTCACCGGTGATGGTCGCACCTTGCGCCACCATCAGATCCCGCGCGGCGTAGATGTCTTCCACCTCATAGCAAACGTGATGGATACCGCCCGATGGATTTTTTTTCAGAAAATTGGCGATAGGCGACTTGTCGCCCAATGGCTCCAGGAGCTCAATCTTTGTATTTTCCAACTCCACAAACACCGTCGTCACCCCATGGTCAGGCTGTGCCACAGCCTTCGAAACCTTGGCACCCATGACAAAGGTTCCGCGGTAAACATTAGCCGCCGCCCCAATATCCGGCACGGCAATAGCGACATGATTGAGACGTCCGAGCATGGGTAATTCCGATTGCAGTTGTGTGGCCTGCGCAACGCTAGAGGCTCACTCTCACTGCTGCAAGCGCTAACGGCAATTCGGTCCCGGCAGGCCGCTAATCCCGCCTGGGCGGCCTTGTGGCAAAAATTTCGTGGGGCAGTGCAACCTGTGAGTCTGCAACGGTGACGCTCCCAACTTGCAAAATCAAATCCTCATAACCGCGTCCACGGTGAGCGGCCCCGGTGAAATTGCTGCGCGCATCTTGATCCGCCACCTTGCTGCCATCACCAAAGCTGCTGCCGGTCTGGTACACATTTGCCGCGGCATTTGCATCGCTCAGTGCAATCTTGTGCGCCACGCCCTCAAAGGCTTTGCTTTGTTCGCCGGACCCTTTGTAAGTGACCATCCAATAGTTCGCGCCTGCTTTTGAAACGCCATCCAGAATCCTGCTAACCAGCCTCAGATCGTTCACGCTTACAGAGATGGATTGATACGAGAAAAAGCGCTCCGGAGCACTTTCGCTTCTCACCAGGTCGTTGCGCACCGCAGTCCAGGCAATGTCATCATCGTTGACGCCAGCGCCTTTCAACGACAACAGAATATCCCGCATCGTCATGGCAGTCTGCTTGGCCGCATCCCCCGCCACGTCATTTTCAACGTAGTACGCGACAGCAATGCTTGCGCCACCGAGCGAATTTCCGCTCGGCTCAACGCCCGTGCGATCAAGGATGACAATCGCCGCCAGAATGAGCGCAACAAACGTCATCGCCGCTGCAATGAAACTCTTCATCAAGCCACCCCGAAAGCTTCCCCTAACGCGAGTTGTCGCACATCTCCAGCGTGGGTTCATCAAGACGTTCCGCGATAGTGACAATAACTCAACAGTTTCACCGGTCTCACGAACATGCTTGCACTGGCACAACCCATAGGCTTCTTTGCGACCAACGCCAATGCCGCCGCTTGCATCGTTAAGAAAGACAAAGGTCCAACCGCCACACTCCGAAGCACTTTCGCGTCAAGCGCTTGTGGTTCGCCCAACCACGTGGTCTTTTGCCGGCTGGAAACAGTGCTCACTCGAGGAAGAGTTTAATGGATATCGTCTTTCTGGCCGGCATCGTCATCACCGTCGCGACTGCCGTTCCGGTTTTGTGGCAGCTGTCCCGCCATCCCAAAGGATTGTTCATCCTGTTCTTCGCCGAAATGTGGGAGCGCTTTTCCTACTACGGCATGCGCGGCTTGCTGATCTTCTTCATGACCCAGCATTTTCTGTTCGACGATGGGGTCGCGGCCCGGCAATACGGCGCCTATACGTCCCTTGTCTATTTGCTGCCGTTGATCGGCGGCTTCATGGCGGACAAGTTTCTGGGCACTCGCAAGGCGATCGCTTTCGGCGCCATCTTGTTGGTGGCCGGTCACTTCACCATGGGTATCGAAGGTCCGCCGGCGCAGCAGGTGCTGACCTATCAGGGCCAGCAATACGTCTTTGACGTCCAGGGCCGCATGGAAGCGCGCCAGGTGGGTTTGATGGTCGACGGCAAGAAGTACGCCTATGGCGCCTCGACAGATGGCGGGCTTGAAATCAAGGGCTTGCCCGAAGGTGCGCCGATCCCGTCGATCCTCACGAAGGGTTCCTTCAAATTGTCGGTCAAACATGCCGACCGGATTTACACCGACATCTTTTTCCTGGCGCTGGCACTCATCATCATGGGCGTTGGTTTTTTGAAAGCGAATATCTCCACGATCGTTGGCCAACTCTATTCCACCGGCGACCCGCGCCGCGATCCCGGGTTCACGCTTTACTACTACGGCATCAATCTGGGCGCGTTTTGGGCCGCCATTGCCTGCGGCTGGCTCGGCATCAATATCGGATGGTGGGCGGGCTTCGGCGCGGCCGGCGTCGGCATGGCGTTGGGCTTCATTGTCTTCGGTCTCGGCAAGCCGTTGCTCGAAGGCAAAGGCGAGCCTCCCAATCCCGAGCGGATCACTCGGCCATTCCTCGGCCCGATCAACCTGGAATGGTTCATCTATCTGAGCGGCATCGTAGGCGTCGGGCTTGTGTGGCTGATCGTGCAGCAGAACGAATATGTCGGCTACATGCTGGCCGCAGGCTCGTTCGTGGTGTTGAGCTATTTGCTCGTCTTCATGATAACGCAGTGCACCTTTATTGAGGCGCAGCGCATGATCCTGGCGTTGTTTTTGATAGGCGCCTCCGTCGTGTTTTGGACGTTGTTCGAGCAGGCAGGATCGTCGATCAATTTGTTCACCGAGCGCAATACGTTTTTGCCCGTCGGATCGGTAGCTATTCCAGGAGTAGCGAACGGGGATTTCATCTTGAATTACTCGTTGACCGCAGCGCAAACGCAATCGTTCAATGCCGGGTTCATTTTGCTGATGGCACCGGCCTTCTCAGCCTTGTGGGCCTATCTCGGACGGTTTGACCTCGATCCCAACCCGGCCCTCAAATTCGGTCTGGCGCTCTTGCAGGTGGGCGCCGGGTTCTTTGTTCTCGTCTGGGGCGCACAGTTCGCGGATGAAAACTTCCGCGTGCCGCTTGTCTTCCTGGTCTTTGCCTATTTGCTGCACACGACGGGCGAGTTATGCATTTCACCCGTCGGCCTGTCGCAGATGACGAAACTCGCCCCCGCTGCGGTGGTGTCGACGATCATGGCGACCTGGTTTCTGGCCTCGTCCTGGGCGCAGTATGTCGGCGGCAAGGTGGCCGAGCTGATGGCGACCGAAACTGTGGCCGGACAAGTGCTCGATCCGGGCAAGGCACTGGCGACCTATGTCGAAGTGTTCGAGATGATCGGTCTTGTGGGCTTAGCACTCGGCGCCGGGCTGATCGTGCTCTCGCCGATCCTGCGCTATCTCGCACACGACAAAGACGAACGCGCGGCAAAGGTGAAGGCGGCGCGTTAGGGCGAAATCGTCATCCCTCACCCTTTTTTTGGCCTTCCGAAAAAAGGGTGAGAGGACGGCGCTCCAAGCCTATTGCGCAGCGCGGCAACGTCGCGGCGTTTCGGGCATGCGCACGTTCGGCAGGCTCTGGAAGAAGCGGCGCATGCCCGCGTCGCACAACACCGCGTCGTGGCCGGCAGCGATCAGTGCATCGACATCTTCATCGGCGATCGTCAATCCAGTCGGGATCGACGCCAGCTTCGTGCGCCCCTCGTTTTCGGCCAGATCCGCGAGCGAGACATGAACAAAATGCGGCGTCACGCTTCTGCAAGGCGCCGGGGTCGGACAATCCAGCCGCGCCAGCCGTCCCGCCAGCCGCTCGGTCATTTCGCGGGCATGAATCATGGTTTCAAAACCATAGCGGTCGATGACGGTTGACGTTACCGCCCCCAAAATCCGGAAAACGCTGTCAAGATAGGGCACATCGCTCAGTTCCCGGTCGGCTTCCGCCTGTCCGTCGACACTGACGATCAGCACATGGCGCACCTGCTTCACACGCGCGCCGTCAAGCGCCGACGCTTCGGTCGCCGGTGCCATCAACTGAATGAGCCCGCGCAGCGCCAGATTGTCCGACACGCCGCCATCCAGAAGATGCACATAGGCATCATCGCGCTTGTCTAAATAGGACGAAGCGACTTCCGCCAAATGCCGCCGGCGCGAAAACTCATCGTCGATTTTCAGATAGTCGTCCACCCACGCAGGCCGCGTGCATGATTGCGTTTCGTCGGCGGAATAGTTGCGCAGACTGATTGGCGAAAACAGCACCGGAAAGCCATTGGACGCAGCCACCGCGCGCGCCACCGGCAGCGAGGTGATGTCGGAGCAAATCCAGTCAAAGCTCTCCTGACTGAAAATGAAGGGCGTCTCGTTGGCGAAGTCTGTCGCCTGCACACCCAGGAACGGCCGCCCGAGCTTTGCCAGCACCCCATAATCGGCGCCCTGAAACAACAGCTCGTCATAGATGCGCGCCATCTCGTCATTGGAGCCCCACTCGGGGTTGAACGCCCAATCCCAATGCCACGGCAGCAAATACATCCCGAAGATGTCGGCGTTGAGATCGTATTTCAAAAAGCCGTCAACGTAGGTTTCAAACAGCGCCTCGCGCTTGAGCGCAAAGGCCGACGCCGTAAAGCTTCCGCCCGAAACACCCGTGACCACATCGATCTCTTCGCTCAGCCGCCGCGCCCCCAGCCCAAAGTCGGCACTGACTTCGCGCAACCCGGTCAGCACACCATAGCCAAACGCCGACGAACGCTTGCCGCCGCCCGAAAACGCCAACGCCACGAACAGTTCTGGCGAGGTCGCGTCGGGGATGGAGGTGATGCGATAGGCGTCGCCGTGGATCGCCGTCTCCAGCGGCCGGTTCTGCTCGGCGCTGAGCGACGAACACGCCGCCACCGCCAAAAATGCGCCGAGCGCAGCAACTTTTCTCATCCAACCACTCCCCGTTTTGCACCGGATCCCGAATCACTGGTGCATGGGGGGAGTCTAAATCGAGACCGCGCGCGCCGCTGCTATGCTTGACCTCGCGCAGCCTTACTTCGACTTGGAGCCCTTGCCGATATTCACTGTGGTTGTCTGCGACCCCTGAGGATTCGCGGCGATGGTTTTGACTTTGGCATTGGCTTTCGGCTTTTTCTTCTCGCGGTTGCTGCGCATTTGACCCTTGGCCATGAAACTTCTCCTTGTTGGCGTTGCAGGAACTGTTCTTATGCCACAGATTCGATTTTGTTTCGACACCAGCCTGAACGAGCCCCATGTCCGACCCGCACCGCCCCTTGCGCCGCTCCGAGCTCGAGCAACTCGAATATCTCGACTCGATGGAAGGCATCACCAGGGCCGAGACCAGCGCCCCCCCGTCTCTCCTGAGCCGCCTGCCGCGCGGCGCCCTGCTGCACGCGATCTATCCCGGCGTCCTCGTGGCGCTGACAATTGGCCTCGCCTCCACCTTTCTCTCCGACCACTACGGCGCCCCGGTGATGCTGTTTGCCCTGCTCATCGGCATGGCATTTCATTTCCTGCACGAGGAAGGCCGCTGCGTCGCGGGCATCGAGTTCGCCTCGCGCACCATCCTCCGGCTCGGCGTAGCACTCCTCGGCGTGCGCATCACCTTCGACCAGATCGCGAGCCTGGGCGCAGGCCCCGTTCTCATGGTCATCGCCGGGGTCACCACCACCATCCTTGTTGGCCTCGCACTCGCCCGCGCCCTCAAACTGACCCCGACCTTCGCCGTCCTCTCCGGCGGCGCCGTCGCCATTTGCGGCGTCGCGGCAGCACTTGCCATCGCCTCGGTCCTGCCCCGCACCCCGCAGACTGAGCGCGACACCATCCTCGCCGCCATCTCGGTCACGGCCCTGTCGACGCTGGCGATGATCGCCTACCCGCTCTTCGTGGGTTACGCCGGCTTCAACCACGAAATCGCGGGCATCTTCCTCGGCGGCACGATCCACGATGTGGCCCAGGTCGTGGGTGCCGGCTACATGATCTCGCCCGAGACCGGCGACATCGCGACCTACGTCAAGATGCTGCGCGTGGCGATGCTTTTGCCGGTCGTCCTCATCATCGCCCTCGTCATCGCCCGCACCGGCGCTGCCGGCGAAAAGCGCCGGGCGACCCTGCTGCCCACGTTTCTCATAGGCTTTGCGGTGCTGGTCGCGATCAACTCGACCGGCCTGATCCCAAAAGACGCAGGCCAAGCCATCAACGACATCTCAAGATGGTGCCTCGTCACCGCCATAGCTGCCCTTGGCATGAAAACCAGCTTCAAGAAACTCATAGAAGTAGGCTTCCGCCCCGTAGGCCTCATGCTGGCCGAAACCGCCTGGATCGCAGGAGTAGTACTGGTCGCCGTGGTGTGGCTCATCTAATAGAAAACCCGCCCACATCGATCTCTTCGATGTGGGCGGGCCAAACAAATCCCTCTTACGAAACGAAGCGGATGCGCTTGATGAAGGCGCTCGACTTGCCTTCTCCGGTTGACGACGAGGTATCGACCCCGATCGAGTAGCCGGTGACGGCCCCGCCAACATTATCGCCGAAAGCCGCGCGCACGCCCTCTTTCAGATTATAGCGCGAGACCACAGCTTGGCCCGCCGGAGGTGCGTTGTTGAGACAGACATATCGCCCGCCTTCCTGGTAATAGCGCCCGGAATAGGCATGCCCGGCCCGGTCGCCCTTGCACAGGAACAGACCGACGAAATATGGAATGTCAGGCGCGAAGGCCGAGCCGGAAGATTTTTTCTCCGTGCCGAAAATCACCTGGACCATGATGGCCTCGTTGTTGACCTTCTTCTCGTACGACGCGCCTTCCGGATGTTTGGAGACGCCCCATTCGATCTCAATGAAGGAATACGCCTTGCCACCGGCAGTCCGGTTAACAAGCAGTCCGTGAGCAGGACGCAGGGCCGAAACTTCCAGACCACGCGCATCGGCTTTGTATTCGACGCTGCTTTTGTCCTTCGCATCGCGTTCAAAGACGAACCCTTTGGCGCGCAACCAGGCATCGACCGGGCCCGAGCGGTAGTCAGTGAAGTCGATGACATCGCCTGGCGCCGGGGCAGCAGTTGCAGGCAACGCCAGCGCCTGCGCGAACACGGCGCCCATGGCCACAGCGCCAAAACGCGCGGCCAAAGACGGGCTTAAGACAGTGGGGGGGTTGCGTTTCATCTGACTCTGTACCTTTACGAGAATAGAATTGTCCATGTCCCCCGGCCTGCTTGTGCAGGCGCAGTCCCCTACATGGGGCCATCCCACAGGCAGACAACCTGCCTAAGTCGACATGGACCGGAATCATTCCATTCAATGGGGAAAAGCATTCGCAGAACCTCCGGGCTTAGTTAATGAGTCAGTGCACTTAATTGACGCCCCTGCTCCTTCGAGCTAACCTCCCTCATGGCCCGCCTCGCTCGCGCCGTGTTTCCCGGCCTGCCGCACCACGTCACGCAACGCGGCAACGGCCGGGCGCGCACGTTTTTCAGCGTCGGCGACTATCAGCTCTATCGCGACCTGCTTGGCCCGAGCATGCGGCCGCCGCCGGTGTCGAAGTCTGGGCTTGGGTGCTGATGCCCAATCACGTCCATCTGATTCTCGTTCCTCCCGATCCCGATGCGCTGCGGCGCGCGCTCGCACCGCTGCACCGATACTACGCGGGCCACGTGCATGCGCGGCAGAAGTGCTGCGGACATTTCTGGCAAGGGCGGTTCGGATGCGTCGCGATGGACGAGGATCATCTCGGCGCAGCCCTGCGCTATGTCGCGCTCAACCCGGTGCGCGCGAGGCTCTGCAAGCGGGCGGGGATGAGGCGTTATCCGAAAAACTGCGCCAAGCCGAAAGCATCGGGCGCCCTTTGGGCAGCGAAGCGTTCGTCGCCCGCCTCGAACGCAAGAGCGGCCGGGCGCTGCGGCCGGGCAAGCGTTGGCGCCACAATGCAAAGCGCAAGGCTGCAGCCCGCAACAACGCGACAAAAATTCCCCGAAATTCCAACCATATGCCCCCGCATACCCCAATCGTGATGGCGAGATCATCGCCAGCTCCGGTGAATATGCCAAGGTTCCATTTCCGCACACTTCAACATGTCGTGACCGCTCCGCGCCGCTTGACACCGGCAGATAAGTTCACTCTTTGTACTGATATCGCTTCCGATTATAACATTCGCACGGGTGGCCGAACCGCCCGGCGCTGCGACTTGAACTGGAATTGCGTCTCGAATTGGGTGGTTTGAGGCAATCAGGACAGAACAAGACAAGTGAGACAGTGTTTTTGGGACACTGTCCTGTGT
>JAWXBO010000186.1:0-5669 GCA_034440175.1 Alphaproteobacteria bacterium | reverse complement strand
TCGAATCCATCATCGTCCTCCGATTGCGACTCAGTGGATGACAACAGATTCAGCACTGCAGTCCTTTGTCACGACAATCCTTCACCCGATTGCCCTGTCGAAGACAGGGCTGTTACTTTACTTGGCGTGTTCTATAAGGGACGCGACTACGAATCCAGTTTACGACTACAATAACCCCAATTCCGCCAACTCGCGACGCAGCTTGTCCGGCAAGCCCGCCGCGCCTCCCTTGCCAATATCGGGCGGCGCTTCTTTGGCGGCGAGATAGCGCCAGCCCTGAAACGGCCGTCGCGGGCGCGGGCTGACCAGCACCAGGTCTTTATCGTAAACCAGATGACAACGCCCGATGCCCTCCTTGTCGACGAAGGGACGAATGTCGAGAAGCTTCTGGCGCAGCGCAACATGGCCCTTGATCACCCAATAGAGCGAGCCACCGGCGAGAATCTCTGCGCGGCGCTTGGGCACCATGCGCGTCGTGTGTTTCAGCTCCAGCGTCTGCCCGCGCTTTTTCTGCGCCGCCAGATGTTCCTTCTGCCAGCCGCGCAGATCTTCGATTGAATCAACGCCGACGCAAAGCTTGATCAGATGCAGGCTCAGTTGGAGCCCTTCATCTCATCCGCATCAAGCGACCCGTCATTGTTCTTGTCGAGCTCCGCAAAGCCTTTCATCTGGCCGGCCTGAAACTCTTCAACCGAAACCTTGCCGTCGCCATTGCTATCGAGCTTCTGGCGCGCTTCAGCGCTGAGCTGCATTTCGCCTTCGTCAATCTTGCCGTTCTTGTTCTTGTCCGCAGCAAAAGCCGTCCGCGCCACTTCGTTGCGAAACTCTTCCTTGCTGACAAGACCGTCACCGTTGACGTCGGCTGTGCCTGCCAATGCGACGGAGATTGCCGCGAGAGCGGTAGCCATCGAAACCAGAATACGCATCACCATCGTGTTTTCTCCGTTCAAGCGGTTGATTTCAGGGCAAACGCCTGCAGCCAAACCAACAATATCATACGAAAAGACGCCACGCCTAGTCTTGCTTTCCAATCCCAAGGTGCAGTGTAATGACCCTGTCCATCTGTGGAGAATCAACATGAATTTGAAAGCGAAATTATCGGCGTACCTTGCAGCCGCTTCATTTGGCATTGCCTTGATGGCAATACCGCCAGCTGCCGCCGCCGAGCTCAGGTGCGGCTCAAACCCAGGCGGAGAAAACTATTGCCGTACCGAGACATCGCGCGGTGTCGAACTGCTCTATCAACATTCGGGTCAGCCCTGTTATCAGCACGATACCTGGGGATATGATGACCGTGGCATTTGGGTCGCCAACGGTTGCACGGCGACTTTCAGGGTCGGAGAGCCTGAGCGCAATCACAACGACGACGACACCGCCGCAAATGTTGGCCTCGGCGTTTTGGCCCTGGCCATCCTTGGTGCTGCCGCATCCGATCAGAATAACAACAATGGCAATCCACCGCCGGACGACTACGACGATTACGGCGATGAAGAAACGCTCATCATATCTTGCGATTCAACCAAGAATAAATACCGCCGTTGTCCGGCGCGCATACAAAACCGCGTTGAACTCGTGCGCCAGAAAAGCAAAAGCGCATGCCGTTTCAACAAAAGCTGGGGCTACGACCGCCGCGGCGTCTGGGTCAGCAAGGGTTGCCGTGCCGAGTTCGCGATTCATTGACCAAGCCTCCAGTCAGCCTTCTTCAAAACTGACAATCACGGCGCCCTCACTGACCTGATCACCAGGTTTATAGGGCGCCGCTTTCACGACCAGATCGCCAGGCGCCGCCAGCGTGTGCTCCATCTTCATCGCTTCCATGACCGCCAGCGCTTGACCGCGCCGCACGCGATCACCTGCCTCGGCTAGCATCTGAATAATCTTTCCTGGCATCGGCGCGCGAATATCCGTGACCGCTCCTTGTGCATGCTCCGCCGCCTCCAGCGGATCATGCGGCGTGAATGCCCAACTGCGCCCTTGTCTCAACACGACGAGATCGCTGCCCAACTTCAAGACACGCGCCGTATCGCGCCGCCCTTTGAAGTCTGCACTGACAAGACCATTCGCCAGCGTCGCCACAACCTCACCCGACCAGTCGTCCAGCGACAAATGCCAGCCATCCTTCAGATAGGAAACCGCGACAGCACGGTCATTCAGGCGAACAACATCCGCCTGTCGCACACCTCCAAGCCGCCAGCCATCCAACTTGGCCCAAGGCGACGCGCCCGCGCCTCTGGACAACAGCTGAAACAGCGCCGCAAACAAGACTGCCTCGACGGGTGCGGGCACCGGCGCGCAAGGTAGATCGGCTTTGTGCCGCTCAATGAATCCGGTGTCGATCTTGCCCTCGACAAACGCCGGGTGTCGCAAAGTCGAAATCAGAAAGGCAAGATTGGTCCGCACACCGGCAACTTCAGCGGTCTCAAGCGCACCGGCCAGCCGTGACAGCGCCCCCGTGCGCGTATCGTCCCAGGCGATGACCTTGGCGATCATCGGATCATAAAACATAGAGACTTCACCACCCTCGGCAACACCCGCATCGACCCGCAGATGCGCCTCCTCAGCCGGCAATCTCAGCCGCGCCAACCGCCCGATCGACGGCAAAAATCCCTTCGCCGGATCCTCGGCATAAAGCCTGGCCTCAACCGCGTGACCCTTGATTGCAAGTTGCGATTGTTCCAGCGGCAGCCGCTCACCGGCCGCCACCCGCAACTGCCACTCGACCAAATCAAGGCCCGTAATCATCTCAGTGACAGGATGCTCGACCTGCAGCCGCGTATTCATTTCCATGAAATAGAAGCTGTCGGCAGAAAGCCCGCGCGATCCGTCGACGATAAACTCAACCGTCCCCGCCCCCTGATAGCCGATCGCCTTGGCGCATTTGACGGCAGCATCCCCCATCTGCTTGCGCATCGCGTCGGGCATGCCCGGCGCCGGCGCCTCTTCGATCACTTTTTGGTGGCGCCGCTGCAGCGAACAGTCGCGCTCGAACAGATGCACCACGTTGCCGTGACTGTCGGCAAAAACCTGAATCTCGATGTGCCGTGGCGCCTGCACGTGTTTCTCGATCAGCACCCGCGCATCGCCGAACGCCGACAGCGCCTCGCGCTGCGCCCCTTCCAGGGCCTTCACAAAGTCTCCCGCTTTATCGACGCGCCGCATGCCCTTGCCGCCACCACCCGCCACCGCTTTGATCAAAACCGGAAAGCCTGTTTTCTCTGCCTCGCGCGCCAGCGCTACCGCCGATTGATCGTCGCCCAGATAGCCCGGCACAACCGGCACCCCAGCCTTGATCATCAGAACTTTTGCCGCATCTTTCAGACCCATCGCCCGAATAGCGTTTGCTGGCGGCCCGACAAATATCAGTCCGGCTTTCACGCAAGCCTCGGCAAAATCCGGATTCTCCGACAGGAAGCCATATCCCGGATGCACGGCCTTGGCGCCGCTCACCCGCGCCGC
This sequence comes from Alphaproteobacteria bacterium, assembly GCA_034440175.1. Classification (GTDB taxonomy): domain Bacteria; phylum Pseudomonadota; class Alphaproteobacteria; order Micropepsales; family Micropepsaceae; genus SZUA-430. Next base: position 2,213 of record JAWXBO010000186.1, on the reverse strand, counting down.
CTCCAGGATCGCCTCGACGTTCAAATAACTTTCCCGCACCGGTGCAGGCCCAACCCGCACGGCCTGATCCGCCATCGCAACATGCGGCGCGTCCGCATCGACGTCCGAATAGACGGCAACGGTGCGAAGGCCCATGCGCTTGGCCGTGCGCATCACACGGCATGCAATCTCGCCGCGATTGGCAATCAAAAGAGATGAAAACATCAACGCCCTACTCGGCCCATCTCGGCTTGCGCTTTTCCAAAAACGCCGTCAGCCCTTCTTTAGCTTCATCGCTCGCCCGCCGCTCGGCAATCCGGCGCGAGGTGTCGGCCATGATGTGGTTGTCGATGGGACGCCCGGCCACCGCGTTGATCAACTCCTTGGCAGCGTTGACGGCCCCCGGCGCACAAGTAAAAATTTGCTGAACAATGCGCTCGGCCTCCTGCGCCAGCGCGTTGTTGTCTTCAACGACGGTATTCACCAACCCCAACGCCATCGCCGCCTGCGCATCAAAGCGCTCAGCCGTCAGGAAGTAGCGGTGCGCGGCGCGGGGACCAATCGCGCGGATCACATAGGGCGAAATAACCGCCGGAATAATGCCAAGCCGGACCTCCGACAAAGCAAACGACGCCGTCTTGGTCGCAATCGCCATATCGCACGCCGACACAATGCCACAGCCGCCCGCCATCGCCGCGCCATGCACCAGCGCAATCGTCACCTGCGGTAGCGTGTGCAGCAGATGCAGCATCCCCGCCATGTCGCCCGCGTCTTCGCGATTGTCGGCCGCCGAATAGTCCGCGGCCGCCCGCATCCACGCGAGATCGGCACCGGCGGAAAAACTCGGGCCCGCCCCTTCGACCAACACGACCCGCACCCCATCGGCCCCCTTCAATGTCTTGAAGACGTCGATCAACCGCTCGATGACCGTCGGATTGAAGGCGTTGTGAACCTTGGGCCGATTGAGGGTCACAACCGCCACCCCCGCCCGCGTGGTATTCAGCAGAACGACATCTTCGGAAGAATCGGACATGGCAGCGTTCCGTCGCTAGAGGAGAAGGTCACCCCACCTACACCACCAACCCGCCCACTCGCTAGTGCCCGCAAGCAAAATAGCGCGGCAAGGAAGTCCCTCATCAGTCCCGCCAAGAGGCGGGCCAGCTTCTCCAGCAAGCGGGAGAAGCGCTTGCTTGATTTCTAGCCCTTCGCCCGCTTGCGGGAGAAGGTGGATCGCCGGACCTTCGCGGGCCAAGACGGATGAGGGCCTTAGTGCCCGCCCTTCAGCATTGTCCTCTTCACAATGTAGAAGACGGTGATGATGATAAGGAATCCGGCGTAGATCGCGACCATTTTTTGCCAATACGCGCCTTCAACGAGCGGTGGCAGTCTGAATGCCGCGTTGTTGGCCAGTACCGGAAGCATCACCTGCGCGATCATGTAAAACACCACCGCACCCAGCGCGACCACGAAGATGCGGCTGTATTTGCTCAAAACATATGCGGCGCCGATTGCGATCAAGAGTCCCAGGATGGCGTTGACGTCGTGGAATCCCTCGCGGAAGTATCCCCAGATCCAATCGAAGTACGGCTGCGCCATATCGATGTAAGGCTGCACTCTTTCCATGGTAGCCACTCCCGTGTTCGCCCCGCCACACCCGCGGCAAGTGGGCCATAGTAATGCAAGTCCGCAACAGATGCACGCTCCTCATAGGCGAGGTGCTTATCGTGGCCAGTCGCCGCGCACCGCACGCATTCTGACGTCACGCCCGCCACAATGCTTTTTCAAAACCTCGCGAGAGCATGCGCGCGGACGCAATTCCTTGTCCAGACACACACGCACCTCGCCGATCTCATTACCCCGGCACGTGGCCAAAATGCCGTTGGTTGGCAGCGCGGAATTGGCATCCAGAAACGCGCGCTTCACCTCATTAGCCGTGGTAAACTGAACCCGTTGCGGAAACTTGTAGACGCCAGGAACCTTTAACCCTTCAACAGCAAGCCCCGCCGCCGCAAAATAATCCGCCTGCGAAAGCCCGGAACACGTGCCATGCTTCTCCCACTCATGCTGCACCAGTTTCTGCGACGGTGATAACTTCAACGCGTCTTCCATCACGTCATCAGACAGACGTCGCGCCTCATCACTGGCACAATTCTCCGGATACCCGCGCTCATGCTGCGGCCAAAGCCCGTGCAGCACAAACCCATATGGCCGCCCCGCCCGGCACTGCAAATCAT
>JAWXBO010000185.1:0-89950 GCA_034440175.1 Alphaproteobacteria bacterium | reverse complement strand
GGCTCGGGTGGCCGTCCAAGCGCATATTAAAGAGGAAGTAGGTTGGGACGCAGAAGCCCGCTTCCGCCTGGTGCAAATCGCGGATCGCTTGGCCGTTGATTCTATCCGGCGTTGAGCGGTTGACGCGCTTACCTGCTTTCCTGGAGCCGTAGGAAGCATCCGAGATTTTGTCGTATTCGGGAAATTTCTGGCAGATATAGTCTTCACGGCAAGAGCGTGACGGCGTGCAGGTGTCGAGCATGCCGCGCACCACGCGGGATTCGAGACAGGCGCCGGAATTGCTCGCCGCCGCGCACAAGTCGAAACCGTTGCCGCCTTGATTGGCGCAAAGTTGTGGTGGAATTTTCCGCACGGCATCGAACCCCGTGAAGTTCTCTTCTTCCAGCGTGCACGCGCGGCTAGCGCGGCCCAGCGGCGCACCACTTTGCGGCAGCACGCATCGAAGGCCTTGCAACTCAGCGCCGGTATAGGCCGAGCCGCCGAACTTCCATTTGTCTTGAAATGCGAACAGATTGTAGGCGGGGATGGGGCCGCGATCTTGTCGTAGTGTTGCTACCTCGGCTACGTCACCTTTCCAACACACAGCGCCCGATGAGGCGTGCCCGCCTTTGACCACGCACTCGCCGAACAGCACGGGTTGGGTCTTCGAGGTCACGGTGCGCTGGCAGGTTGTGGGCTGACCGTTGATGGGAGCGCAACCGGGCGACCCGGCAAAGTCATTGGCGGCTACGCACAACTGTCCGACTGTCGCGGGTTTGTACTGGACGCCGCCCGCGACTGGCCAAACGGCTTCGGGGAAAATAGAATGAGGGCGGAAAGCATTCGGCAGGCGTCCTGTGGCTAGGCTTTCGACGTAAGTCAAGCGGCGCGCCTGTTCGGCGGCGGCGTGTGGTGACATCGCCTGCTGCTGTTTGTTAAAGCCGTGCGAAAATCTGTCGTCGGCGTAGCCCAACATATGAAACCCCGCGGTGCCGCCGGACTGATGGCAGCCCATGCAGGTCAGGTTGTTCAAACGCTCCACCAAAGCTTCGTGCGATTTGAGGTATTTCAAGCGCGAAATGTCGATCGACTCCAGCAACGCGCGGCGGTTCTGAAACAGCCGCGAGTACGGTTTGTTGGCCGTGCGGGCGCGCCCCAGCGTTGACCATGAGACGGAGAATTTCGTCAAGAATTGTGGGTTGAAGTTGATGACCAAGGTCCCTCGGTCGAGGCGGTCCAGGTGGTCGCCCTGTTTGAGATAGGCGACGAAGTCCGCGAGGAGCGCGGGGTTGTGTTCCACCGCCAGTACATCGGGCGTGTTTTCCAGGGCAACGGGTTCGAGCTTGCCGCCCTTCGCCCGAAAAATGCGCTGTATGTACATGGCCTGACCGCCGAAGTCGTGCATGTAGCCGGAGGTGAAGCGCAGTGATTGGAAGTTCATTTCCATTTGCTTGAAGGTGAGGTCTTTCAGCGGGCCGTCGCGCAGTTCCGTTGCCTTTTGGGCCGGCGACAGATTGGTGGCCAATTGCCAGCGCCGGGCGAAGATCGTGCAATCGTCGCGTTTGGGATAGGCTTTCACGATGTTAAGGAAAAACGGCAACGTCGAACTCGACTTCGAGGTCCGGTAGCTCAAGCGATAGACAAAGCGCACTTCGCCACAATTGGTGGACTGGAAATCCATGCGGTCCATGCGGTTGACGACCGCGATCAGCTTCATCGCGCCGAATTTCGAGTTTAGCCAGCGCGCATCGAAATGGCGGGGCTCGTCGCCGTCGTACTCGACCGTGTAGGGGTGTTGCGAATTATTCGACAGATGGCGGATGAAGTAGCCGCCCTTGAGGTCCTTGCCGGAGCGCCGGCCCTTGTCCTCGAAGTTGCGTATCAGGCGGACCAGTTCGGGAATGTCGCCGGAACCCGGCGGAATGATCTGGGGCAATTGATCGGTCTTGACGTCGTGCGACAGCGGCCGGCTGATCGTGTCAGCAAAGCTGCGATAGAGCTGGTTCGATTTGTACATCTCGGCGGTCAGTGCGTTTTTGTTGCCGCCAAGGGATTCCGATAGGCTGAAGCCCGTGTCCTCCAGAATGTTCAGAACTTTGGTGTCAAGAATGTTGGCGGTGGTTTGCAAGGTTGGTTGAGCTACTGCCTCTCCCACGACCAACGCAAATGCCAGTCCAAAGCTCCAACGCATCCGTTCCCCCTTACGCACCCTAAAGCGAGAGCATGTGACCTTCTTCAGGTTTCGCTTTGCCGTCGACAGTGTCACGATAGACGTGTTCGACTTTGGCGCGGCCTTTGCCGGGCGTGATTTTCATCCAGGTGTCAACTGAGGTGATGAAGGCCTTCCACGCCTGCGCGGTGCGTCGCTCGACGCCGGCTTGACCCCAGTCCTGGGTGCGTTGTTTGATGTGATCGGGGGCGAAGAAGAGGGTGGGTTTTGGGCCGGGCAGGTCAGCGCCGCCCGACATTTTGTTCCAATGGGTCGCGCCTACTGAGCAGCTGTATTTCAGGCTCTGGTTCCAATGCCGTGCACGGCGGCGCGGACTTCGCCGTTGCCGGCCATATCGACGAAGACGGCGCTGGTGTCGTGCGGGCTTTGCGCGATGGTGTCGTAGGCGACGACGCGGTCGTAGTATTTTGTCTTCTCAACGAAGGTTGTGTTCGAATTCGACGTCAGGCCAACGACCGCGACCTGGCCGCGGTGATTGGCGTGGAGCAGGTGGGCGAGCGCCAGAGAGGTTTTGCTTGAGGCGCTTGAGATCACAACTTCGCCGGCGCCGAAGAAATCGTTGTCCGCCAGAAAATCGTCGATGAAGAACGAGGTCATGAACAGCGGGCGCAGAAGCGCTTGTTCGGACTCGCGCATGTTGTCGTAGGCCGGGTCGGCATCGACGCGCAGATAGTTGTTATAGACCGGCGACATTTTCTGGCGATGGGTGGCGCCGTCGAAGAAGCCTTGCGGGGTTACGCGCGCGGGCTCGACGACCAGATGCGTCGACATCGGGAGATAGCCGTAGATGCGTTCGCCAACTTTCACGCCGGCATGCGTCGACTCGATCACGTCGCCGAAGCCCCAGACCGGCACGCGGCCCCAGCCTTCGGGCGCGGGGAAAAAGTTCCAGTACATCATTGCGTCACCGAAGGCACCGTAGGTGACATTGTTGGCGGTAAAGGCGAAGCGGTCGATCTTGATCAGCGCTTGACCGGGTTTCAGCGCCAAGGGCGTTTCGGCGAATTTCGTTTCGTGCAGGCTTTTGCGGCTGACCAGGAAATCGGTTGAGGTCGTCATGGTGGAAACTCCCGTGAAGTTGAGGCATCTTAGCGCGCGGGGCGCACTTAATCGAGGTCGGGTTTGCCGCTGCGTTGGCGCTTGACCTTGCCGCGATGAACCTTGTGTTCGACGCGTTCGGCACGCGCGGCGCGGGAGGGTTTTGTCTTCTTGCGCGGTTTGGGAACATGCGTCGCTTCGCGGATGAGCGCGACCAGGCGGTCGAGGGCGTCGGCACGGTTGCGGTCCTGGGTACGGTGGCGCTGGGCATCAATGACCAGAATGCCGTCTTTTGTCAGGCGGCGGCCTGCGAGTTTTTGCAGGCGGATCGAGACGTCGTCAGGTAGATTGCGCGACCGGCGAACGTCGAAGCGCAGTTCGACGGCCGTCGAAAGCTTGTTGACGTTTTGGCCGCCCGGGCCAGAGGCGCGGACGAAGGTTTCCTGTATTTCGTCTTCGCTGATGCTGATTAAGTCGGTGATTCTAATCATGGCTGGGTCATAACGCCGATTTGCACTGATCTCGAAGGCTTGGCAAAGTCCGCCCTTAATTGCGTATTCCAGGATTGAACGATGTCCAACAGAATTCTTCTGACGATGGCTTTGGTAGTGATGGCTGCAATTGCTGCAGGCGGTGCTCTGGCGGCGTCGAAACTCCGGCTGTCGATTGCCACGGGTGGCACGGGAGGAGTCTACTATCCTTACGGCGGGGGACTGGCGCGGGTGCTGACGCAACGTGTTCCCGGGCTTCAGGTGACGGCGGAAGTCACGGGAGGGTCGGTGGATAATGTGAAGCTGGTCGGTGCGGGTGATGCCGATATCGGGTTCTCGACCATCGATTCAGCGCTGGATGGCGCGCGGGGTCTGGGTGCTTACAAGGATACGGGTCCGCAAAGGATTGTGGCGCTGGCTGTGCTTTATGACAGCTTTGTGCATGTGGTGGCGCGGGCTGATTCCAAAATCACGCAGGTCGTGCAACTGAAAGGCAAGCGCATTTCGGTCGGCTCGGCGGGGTCGAGCACGGAGGCAATTGCCGATCGCATTCTTGCCGCTGCCGGGCTCAACCCCGCGACAGATATCACGCGCGACAATCTGAGCGTGGCCGAGTCGGTAGCGGCCCTGAAGGACGGCAAGATCGACGCGCTGTTCTGGATCGGCGGGCTGCCGACGTCGGCGATCACAGATCTGGTGACGACCGGAAATACGAAGATTGTTTTTCTGCCGACCGGTGCGTTGCTGGGAAAACTTAATGCCAAGCATCCAAATCTGTATCGCAAGTTTACGTTGCCAAAGAGTGTCTATGCGGGAACGCTGGGCGATGTGCCGGGTGTGGGCGTGTCGAACATCATGTTTGTGAGTGCGGACATGAAGGCCGAGACGGTTCAAAAAATTCTCGCCGGAATTTTCGACCATCTGGGCGAGGTGCAGAAAATCCATCCGGATGCGAAAATTCTGACGCTGGCGCGGGCGTCGGCCAAGACTGCGATTGGGTATCATCCGGCGGCGGCCGCTTTCTACAAGGCGCGCGGCCGGCTCAAGTGAGCAGCGCGAATCCCGACGATCTGCCTGCGACCGACGAGCAACCGACCCGTAACCTAGCAGGCGCGATGGCTTGGCTCGCCGGTGGGCTTGCCTTTTGCCTGGCGGCGCTGGCGCTTTATTGGACGCAGTATTCGATCGGCACCACGACTTATCGCGCGGCGTTTTTGGGGTTTGTGCTGACGCTTTCGTTCTTGCTCCATCCGGTTTTGCAGCGCTCGCGATCCAGGGATCGCGTTTGGATTATCGATGTTGTCCTGGCTCTCGTTGCCTGTGCCGCCTTGATTTATCTGGCGACGCATATCGAGGATGTGAAGACCCGGGCGACGCGGCCGCTTGAGTTTGAGGTGTGGCTAGGCTGCGGATTGATCGCCTGTATTCTGGAAGCGACGCGTCGGACTACGGGTCTGGCGTTGCCACTGATTACCTTGGCCTTCCTGGGATATGCGCTGGCGGGACCCTTCATGCCCGAACCGCTCGATCATCGCGGCTATTCGCTGGCGCGGATTGTGGGGCAGAACTATCTGACGCTTGAGGGCATCTTCTCGACGCCGCTTGATGTTGCGGCGACGTTCATTGTGTTGTTCACGATCTATGGCGCGGTGCTGGCCCAGAGCGGGGCGGGTGCGTTTTTCATCGAGTGGGCTTTCGCGTTATTTGGCAAGCGTCCCAGTGCTTCGGCACCGGGCCGCGCGACGGTTGCCTCCGGATTTCTTCTGGGGACAGTGTCGGGCAGCGGGGTGGCGACGACCGTGACGCTGGCGACCCTGGCGTGGCCGATGTTGAAGCGCTCAGGTTATCCGGCAAATGTCGCAGGCGGTTTGTTGTCGGCGGCGGGGATCGGAGCGCTGCTGTCGCCGCCGACGTTAGGTGCAGCGGCGTTCATTATCGCTGAGTATTTGCAGGTCAGCTATCTCGATGTGCTGGTGATGGCGACGCTGCCGACGCTGCTTTATTATTTGTCGTGCTGGCTGATGGTGGAGGCCGATGCGCGCCGCCTTGGCGTGGCACCGGTCAAGACGAGCGACGCGTCTGTATGGGCGCTGACCAAAGTGTCTGGCTATCATTTCATTTCCCTGGGCGCGATCGCGGTTCTGTTGGCGACGGGCATGAGCCCCTTTATGGCGGTGTTTTGGTCGATTGCGCTCGGCTTCGGCTTGAGCATGGTCAGGACTGAGACGCGGCTGGTGCTGGTGCCCGGCATTGCCGCCGGTGTTGGTGCTGCAGTCATTGCCTGGTTTTTTGAGGATCGCTTTTCGGTGGCGGTTTTCTGGGGCATCTCGGCGGCGATGGCGTTCTCGGGCGCGATGTGGATTGGCGCACGCCGCGAGGGAGGTGTGGTTGATGCCGCAGCTTTTGGCATGTTCAACGCGTTGATCGACGGCGCGAAGAACGTGGTAGGCGTTGCGGCGACATGTGCGTGCGCTGGTATCATTGTCTCGGTGATTACGCTGACGGGGCTGGGTCTCAACATCTCGGGCCTAATCGTCGACTTCGGCGGTGGCAACGCGCTTTTCACGATCGTGCTGGCGGCGCTTGCGATGTGGTTGCTGGGAACTGCGGTGCCGGTGACAGCGTCTTATATTATCGCCGCCGTGATGCTGGTGCCGGCCTTGCGCGATGTTGGGGTGCCGGAAGCAGCGGCGCATATGTTTTTGTTTTATTACGCGGTGCTGGCGGATGTGTCGCCGCCAACGGCGCTGGCGCCTTTTGCAGCGGCGGCGATTACGCGCGGCGAGCCGTTCGCCACCATGATGCAGGCGTGGAAGTATTGCTTGCCGGCGTTCCTGGTGCCGTTCATGTTTTGCCTGTCGCCGGACGGGGTGGGCTTGTTGTTGATGGGAGACGTTGCCAGCATCGCGCAAACTTTTGTAACGGCGGTGCTTGCGGTGACGATGCTTGCGGCGGCCTTTGGCGGCTGGATGTGGCGGGAGGCCAATCTGAGCGAGCGGGTGGTCGCGGGAGCGGCAGGGTTGGCGTTGTTCTATGCGGATCCGTGGTTTGATGCGGCGGGGTTGGCGTTGGCAGTGGCTGCGGTGGGGGCGCATTTGATTCGTGTGCGCCAGCCGGCAGGGGAATAGCGGCCCGAACGGCCAAACCTGGGACAACCAACCAAAGTCATTCAAAGCATCAAAGCGTAACATTGGCGGCCAAGCGCCGTTTCAGAACCATCACAGATTTCAGGAACACTCACGCATGGCCAAAAACTGTGCCGCTGCAGACTGGGTGTGTGTGTATACGGTTTTGCATGCAGATATACATATAAGCTGTTTTTAACCTGGATTCATCGCAGAAAAGCGGGAATTTTTGCTTCAAATATATCTGCAAGCTTATCTGCACAACACCTGCACCTGCATGGAGCGCAGACTTCCTTGTCCGCAGCCGGTGGCATAGGACACGGCGCAAGCGCTTGCACGCGTGTTCCAGCGCCACCGCCGGGACAATTTTCAAATTCATATTCAAATTTCAAGTCGCAGCGGACAGGCACGTAAACGGCGCATCTGATCGAATGGAACGAATATAGAACTCTTTTATTGGATTGCAAGCAGAATCCGCCGCAGCGGCCGGAATTGAGGTTGTGGCCTGCGGTCTCTTGCAAAATCATTTGCACCTGAGTCTGGGGCATCCACTCGCCTAGTTCGAGATGGACGAGGACTACATGCTGACCTTCAACCCGCTCTTGCTGAGTTGTCGCGTCACAAAGGGCGGGCAAGGATGCCCGCGCTCCCGGGGCTTTACATTGTGGGTCTGTTTCATCTGGCGATAGGCCTTGCGCGGGGATAGGATGACGCCTGCTGCAGAGGACGCGATTACCCGATGGCCGAAGTCACGTTGACACTCAAAGGCGATGCCGCGACAAGGCTTCAGCGGTTGATCAAGGACGCGGCCTACCCGAGCGCGGAGGCCGCGGTGGCGGACGCGCTGGAGGCGCTGGAAGAGAACCGCGCGCCCGATCTCGACGTCTGGCTTCGCGATATCGTAGGCCCGCGCCTCGATGCGATGCGCGCCACGCCGGGGGCCTCGCTCACGGCCGATCAGGTGCGCGCGCGGTTATTCGGCAAGTCTTGAGGTGTGCAGACGTTCGCCGTCGTCTTTTCGCCATCGGCGGCAACCGGCCAATTACGCGTTCTCTTCGCGTGCTTGGTCTATCGAACGTTTCTGTCTGTGTTTGTCGTCGTGATAGTCGTGCGATTGTTGCGCAAAGGGTGATCGTTGAAGGCCAAATCGCTGAAGGAGCGCTTCAACGTGGTGGAATTGGTGTCTGACCCCATATCTTCAAACAGCATTTTCGCGACGACCACCTTCATGCGTCATAGCTACGACCCGGGCGGCGGCGTCCGGGCGGAGTGGAGCGATCCGCGAGGGTCGCGTCTTGTCACGTAGCAGGCCCTCGCCCCCTTCTTCCATGAACCGTCCCTACCAGCGCCAGACGCAGGTCTTGGACTTCTTCGTCTGGCGCATGATCTCGTTCGTTCCGAGACCCTGGGCTGAAAGCAGGATGATCTCGGCCCCCCAAGCGTGCTCTTGCGGCGCGTTGCGGTTCTTCAAAATCGCCTTCAGCCGTTTGCGGTCCGAAGGCTTCACCGTGATGCACATCGCGGGTCATGCCAATCCGAAAGTCACGCTCGGGCACTACACACAGGCCGTCCGCGGCGGCGCCGAGGCGATTCACGCGCTCGAACAAGCCTTCGGAGCCTGAACCAATGGCGACCAAACGCAACTCACAGGAATCGTGCGTCTTCGACTACGACTGTCAACGCCGACGATCACACAGCGCGAGTCGCATAGTCTACGAACAACGGGACCACGCAAGCGAGCTCTGGTTCGGGTTGCCAAGCGGGCAGGTTTTCGAGGAGTTATCTCGCACGAGCCAAATTGTGCGTGTGAAACGGCAGCCTGCTTGCGATGCATTTGTTCGGACCTGACGTCCTGGCAACGCCTAGATTCCTTGTCGCCTCAGCGTACAGTTCTCCTGGGCGCTGGTTCGGCAGCAATTGCGCGAGCCCGGCACTGACGCTGTAGGGGTGTCCGTCGATTTCACGACCGCCCAGGATGGTGCGTTTTAGAATACGGCTCACAACAATTTCGGCGCTGTCGCAATTCGTCTTTGGCATCAATATGGCGAATTCAGTTGCCGACATCCGGGCCACGATGTCATTCGATCGCGTGACAGCCTTGCAGATATCACGAAAGGACCCGACGAAGCCATCCGCCGAGCCTGCTCCAATTGCCTCGTTCAGAGAGTCGGGCTGGAAAAGGTTGATTACAGCCAGTGACAAAGGCGCGGAGTAGCGATGGGCACGGGCGCATTCGGCGAAATACAACTTTTGAAACGTACTTTGGTTGTAAGTATCGGAAAGCAGGTCTCGGTTTGTGACCCGTTCCAGATCTTCATTCTTGCCATCTGCGACGCGGAACTCAATTTCATTCATCGCAAGGTTCGCCAAGTTCCGGAGTAGATTGGCATCAACATCAAGAAACTTTCGCGGCTTGGTGTCGATTACGCAAAGCGAGCCCAGGGCATAGCCTTCAGGCGTCATCAGCGGCGCTCCGGCATAGAATCGAATGTTCGGCTCGGAGGTAACCAACGGATTATCGACAAATCTATCGTCCATTGAAGCGTCTTCAACAACGAGCACGTCTCTTTGCAGAATGGTGTAGCCGCAGAACGCCCGATCACGAGCGGTTTCTCGCAGGTCGAGACCCTGACGTGATTTGAACCATTGGCGGTCTGCGTCAACTAGAGAAATAAGTGCGATCGGAACTTCAAAGGATTGTTTCGCGAGTTTTGCAATCCGGTCGAAGACTTCCTCAGCCTGCGTATCCAGTATCTGATACCGCGCCAGAGCGTCTAAACGATTTGCATCGTTTTTTGGAATCGGAGCAGGGGGCATGCATTACTCGCAATGCTGCTTCTATTAAGTCGACTGCACGATATTCCAATAAAGTGGTTAAAAAGTTCCTATGGAGGAAAATGTCATTAGGCGAAATTTGATGGTCGAGACAGGGCAGACCCCAAGCCCCTTTCGGAAGAACGGTTCCGATAGCAGGAGCATTCTTTGCTGAAGCGATCTACTGGTGCTGCTGCGTGCATATTCCTGAACGACTGGATTGAACCCGATTTGCCTCTGATTCCGGCGAATTGTGGGTATACGTTGGCCGCGCACTCAATGTTGGCAATCAGGCTGGAAGCGTACGAACGGCGCGGCAGTTCAGCGCCTTCGCAGGACCTGTCGGTGCGGCGCAACATGTAACCACACTGGAACCACAGCCCTTCGGAGCGTCTTCAAGCCAATAGAGCGCGCACTTCGAATTGTGCGTCAGACCCCACAAGAATGGCGGCGCTCCGCGGCTTCTGGGATGTGGAGGTGGGTGGTGCCGCCTGCGTGACTCGAACACGCGACCCCCGCATTACGAATGCGATGCTCTACCGGCTGAGCTAAGGCGGCCTCTTGGTGGCGCGGAACATACTTGCGGGCGGGGTTGGCTGCAATGGGGCACAGAAAGCCTGCAACGGCGGGCAAATCTGCGGGACCTGGCCGGGGCCCGGTCGCGCAGAGTCCTGTTGTTCTGGTTATGTTCTTAACGGTGGTTTGCTTATATTCTAAGGTGGGGCCGAGGTTCCATGTTTTGAGGAGTGCCGATAATGTCTGCCCGGTCTGCCGGCAGGGATTCAACGTTTTTCGAGTCGCTTGGGCTTGGGCTGCCGGTCGAGGACGCGGCGCGAAATGCCGGTTATCAGCGCAGCCGGGTGTATCAATGGCGCAAAGACGACACGGCTTTCGCAGGCGAGTGGGAGTTGGCGCAGACGATGGCCGCGGATTTGCTGGAGGAAGAGGCAGACCGGCGCGGTTGTCAGGGCATTGAAGTGCCCATTTATCGCAATGGCGAGGTTGTCGGCACCACGCTCAAATATTCGGACAGTTTGCTCATAGTGAGGCTTAAGGCGTTGCGGCCTAAACTGTATCGCGGCCGCTGAGGCAAAAAGGAGGTGAAACAAAACAAACTAGGCGATTCGTGTCCTGCATGTCCTGCTTGAGCACGCTTATTGCAGCGGGGTTGGGGCCAGGAACTCGCGCAGGATGCGGGCGCTTTGATCGGGGACTTCTTCCATGGGCAGGTGGCCGGTGCTTTTGAAGGTGACGAGCTTTGAGCCTTTGATGGCAGCGTTGTAGGCTTGGCCCATATCGGCCGGAGTCAGCGTGTCGAGTTCGCCCCAAAGGATGAGTGTGGGCGTCGTGATTTTCGCGGCGTTGTCCTGAACGACGGTGTCGTTGGGGGTCTGGAAGCGTTTCAATGTGGCGGCGCGGCTGCCGATTTTGCGATTGAGCTGCCAATAGCGATTGATCATATCGGGCGTAACAAGGGTGTCGTCGACGAAGGCTTTCGTCAGGCCATCCTCGAATATCGCGCGCGGCGAGATGTATAGAAATACATAGTTCAACAGCGGGATGCGCACGAGCGTCAAGCCCCAACCCGGGTCTCGCGGCAATGCCGTTGGCATGCCGCCGGCATCGACCAATATGAGATGCGTCAGGCGCTCGGGGTGTTGAATGGCGAAACGTGCGGCGATGCCGCCGCCCATCGAGTGGCCGGCCAAGGCGAAACGTTCAATGCCCATCGCCTTGGTGAACTCATCGACGAACTGGGTCATGCCTTCCTGGCTGTAGTCATCGCCAGGTACGGCGCCGGTCAGCCCGTGCGAGGGCAAGTCAAGGCTGATCATGCGGAACTGGTCGCCGATTTGAGCGACCCAGGGTTCCCAGGTGTGCAACGAGGCATTCGTGCCGTGGAGCAAGACGAGAGCCGGGCCGTTGCGCTGACCTTGATCGCGGTAGTGCACCTTCGCGCCTGAGGGCAAGGTCACAAACTGGGAGGGAGGGGTCGCGTATTTCGCGGCGAGTTCGAGGTCGGCGATGTCGGGGTCCGAGAATAAAACGACGGCGCCGATTGCGGTGAATATCAAGATCGCAATCAGAACGATCAGACCGCGAATGAAACTTCCTACCATACGCCGCTCCGTTTGCGGCGCTTGTCATCGCCGCTCAATGTGTAGTCTTCCGCATCCGGGCCCGGATCATCGGGCGCGCGCGGCGGGGCAAAGATTATCGCGTCATCGGCCTCAGGAGAAACCTCCCTTGATGGCTCATGCGAGGTAGTGCCTGGTGCCTTGGGCCCGGTCTTAACCGTATCGCGGTAGAGCGCGCCTGCATTTTCCGTGGCTTGGGTATAGGCCTGGACGCTGTCGGAGGGGGGCATGGTATCGACGATACCGCGAGTGCCGCTTTGCCAGGCCAAAGTGTCAAATGCATTGCAAGCGGCGCAAACCGGCGACCAGTCATTGTGGGGGCGGGCGCAAGAGGCGCAGACCCATTGGGCGTCACGCGGTGCTCTGAGGGCGCGCGTTGCCCAGTCGCGGGCAACCAAACTGTCCCCGCCAAGGGCGCGCTCTATATCGGCCATCAAGAGGCAGACGCGCACCGACGAGGCGCGCTCTGCGAGCGGGCGCAACGCTTCTCGCGCCTCCTCGTAATGTCCTTGCGACATGGCGACTGCGGTTTTGAGGATCTGGCTTTCGGGATGTTGGGGGTTCATGCTGGCGAGAGCGGCCAGGCGTTTTGCCCGGGCCTGGGAGGTTTCTTCCGGTTTCAGATTTGCATAGCCTCGCGCGAGGTCCGGGTGGGGTTCTTGTCCCCATGCGGTTTCAATCAGGCTGGCGGCGCGCCAAAGCCTGCCTTGGGCGGCGGCGTGTCTGGCCGCGATCAATGCCGCCGGTGCGAAGCCTGGCGCCAACGAGAGCGCGTCTTCGGCGGCCTTCGCTGCGGCCTCTCCGTCGCCATTGGCCCGGGCATCGATGGCGATTGCCGCCGCCAACACCGCCCTGCGGCGCTTGGCGGTTCCTGAGTCAATGTGGGTGAATTTTTGTTGGGCATCGATGGCGTCGGATGCGGCTTGCCAGCGGCGCTGTGCCACGTTCAGCTCAAAAAGGGCGTTCAAGGCCCATTTGGTTTTGGGGCGCAACACTCTGGAGCGCTCGGCGATCAGGATGGCTTGCGCCGTGTCGCCGCGGCGGATCGCTGCCATGAACAAGCCTCGCAGCCCCAGGAACTCGGTCTCTTTGGATTGCAGCATTTGGGTGTAGTAGCGTTGTGCGGCCGCTTCATCGCCGTCGATCTGGGCTGCTTGTGCGGCCAGCAGCATGACCAGTGGCGGCTCTCCTACCAATGCCAGAGCTTTGCGTGATTGGCGGCGTGCTTCGTCGTCGTCGCCCGCGGCGATGGCAACGAGGCCTTTGGTGACCGCTGCAAAGCCGCGGCGGCGCCGGCCCATGGCGCGCCAGCGGAAGAACTCCGCCGGGGCATCTACGAATGTCGTGATAACGCGATAGGTAATGATGGTGAGAATGGACAGAACGATTACCAGGGCAATGGCCACAGGAATGCCAAGCCGGACCTCGCGATTTGGCAGTGTAATGGTGACGGCGCCTTCGATGTCGGCGACGGCGCTGGCCACGACGGCTATCACCGCGATGAGAAGAAAGAGCCAAAGTGCCCGGATCATCGGCGTTCGCCTTATGGTGCTGGAAGTTGCGGGACGGGCTCTGAGGTGTCCGTTGGTCCGGTGATGGCCTGGATGGCTTTGGTGTTGAGTGCCGCCAGTGAGGCTTCAAGTGTGACGCGGGCTTGCGCGTTCGCCAGCCACGAAGCGAGTGGTTTGCGGGCCGCCCCCTTGATTGCATTCAGTTCCTTGACGGCGGCTTCAAGATCGCCGGACTTCAAGCGGAGCTCTGCTCTTGCAAGGCGGCTTTCACTTGAGTTGCCATCACTTTCGCCCGTCGCGCGCCAACTCACCAGTGCTGCGAAGTTTGCCCAGAGTTGCTGCCCCCAAGTCTTGCCTTTGGACAGGCCTTCAGCGTCCATTGCCTGGTCCGCCCTGGTGGAGAACGTCGTTACCAACGTGCCTGTGGTCGGGATACCCTTGATCGCCAACGGCGCGATGCTTGCGAGGTGCGTGTCGCCGGGTACAAGCGCTGCGACGACATCGTATTCGGTCTTGAAGGGCGATGAACCTTGCGCGGCGCGGGTCAGATTGGCGATGGCGGTTGCCAGAGAGGCACGCCTGGCCAGATCCAGCAAGTCAGACGACTCCAATTTGGCTAGACGAAGGGCGACGTCGTCGATCCGCGTGGTGGTGGCGGTGCTTGCTGCTGTCAGTGTTTCAATGGAAGTCTTGGCGGCAGACACGTCAGCTGGCGTTGTGGCGGTCCTGGCTTCAAGAACGGAAAGGCGCGCCACAAGCTCGTCGAGACGTTTCGCGGTTTCAGGAGATGCACTGGTGGTAGCGTTTGGCGCACCTGAAGCTGGCAGAGTTTTTTCGAAACCGGCAACGCGTGCTTCAAGATTTGCAATGCGCTGGCTGAGGCCAGAGGCGCCAGGCTTTGTTTCTAGAGCTGTAAGCCGGGACGAGATTTCCGAGTTTGAGCTTGCTGGTGTATCATCGGAGACAGGCCACACACGCGTAATCAACGCGCCGAAAAATGCGGCGACGACAAGCAGGAGTAAAATCCCAAGGGCATCACGCCAGTCTTCTATGAGGCCGTGACGAACGCTGGTTTGGGGGGCGACAGGCATTTGGGTCATGCTGAGGTGTCTCATGCGGGCAATAGTGTTTCCAGCAACTTTAACATGGATTGTGCAGATGCACTGTGCGCTACCAAAACCTTACGAAAGGTGAGTGTAGCCAATGATTTGGCGACAGACGGACTAAGGGCCAATGCGGTGACGCTTGCGCAAGCAGGCCCCAATCCGGTTTGGCTCACCAGGTCCGAGAATATCGCGGCCGTGCGGGGTGAGAAGAACATCGCTGCATCGATGTGCCCGGCGGTCAACGCGCTTGAGAGGGCTGCCGGCAGGAGTTTTGCAGGGGTTGCTTCGTATATTTTTTGTGAACGGACCTGAAACCCTTGCGCCTTGAGAGCCCCCGCCAGGTCGCCAGCAACCGCCGATCCAGTCAGGTGCAGCAGGGCGCTTGCCTTTGGGTCCAGGATAGAACGGATATGAGAAGTAAGGCCTTCAACGCCGTGTCCGCCGCTTTGTGAAACGAACTGGAATCCTGCCTGTGCCGCTTGGGTTGCAGTGGCGGGTCCGACGGCGAAAATTGGTATCGTTCGATTTGATGTGCGTTGTGCGGCGGCGCGGGCGCCATTGGCGCTGGTGAGTACCAGGGCATCAGTGTGCGAAAGGTCGAGTTCCGGCCCGGCGATGAACTGGATGTCGATGAGAGGCTCGACAAGTGTTGAATGGCCGAGCGCCGCGATCAGATTGGCGAGTGCATCGGCATCATGGCGCGGGCGCGTTAGGAGAACCCGCATCGGTTAGACCTGAAAGAAGTTGCGGCCAGCGCGCGCGAGAAGTTCCATGCCGGCATCGTGGCCAAGTTTGCTGGCGTCAACTGCCGTGGCAATCGTTGCAGTGCGTGCGACGTCAAAGCGGGTTTTGCCGTCTGGCGACAGCGCGCAGCCACTGAATGAAATGGTAGCTGGATCGAGCCATTTGGCCAGACCAGCAATGGGCGTTTTGCATGAACCGTCGAGGACAACCAGGAATGCGCGTTCCAGCGTGACGGCAAGGGCCGCGTCGCGTTGATTGAGAGGTGCGAAAGCTGTTCGCACAGCGAAATCGCTTTCGCGCAGTTCGATGCCGATTGCGCCTTGGGCGACCGCGGGCAGCATCTCTGCCTCCGAGAATATGTGGCGTGCGTTGCTTTCAGCCCCCAGGCGCTTGAGCCCTGCCAACGCCAAAACTGTGGCGGCGACCTGGTCTTGCGCGATGCGCTGGAGCCGCGTGTCGACGTTGCCGCGGAAGCCTATGATGTTCAGGTCCGGCCGTGTGTTGAGAAGCATGGCCTGGCGGCGAACCGAACTGGTTCCAACCGTGGCGCCGATTGGCAGATCTTGCAGGGTCGCCGCTCGCTTGCTGACAAAGGCGTCGCGCGGGTCCTCGCGCGGCAACACACAATCGATAAGTAACCCCGGCGGCAATGCGCCCGGCATGTCCTTTAGGGAGTGCACCGCACAGTCAATTTCGCCGGCCAACAGCGCTTCTTCGATTTCCTTGGCAAAAAGGCCTTTGCCACCGATATCGGCCAGCGGCCGGTCTTGCACTCGATCACCGGTTGTTTTGATCGGGATGATCTGAGTTTTAGCTGTTGCTTCTTCGGGTTCCCAGTGGTGGGCGCTTGCCAATGCTTCAATTACGGCTCGGGTTTGGGCTAACGCGAGAGCTGAGCCACGTGTTCCAATGCGCAGACGAGTTTGCACGCTCTCAGTCCTGAGTGTTAGGGATTGGAATTCGAGGCGCAAGCTATAGATGTTTGTTGCGTCACGCCACATGCCCAGAGGCTTGGAACAGGCTGATCGCCAACGTGTTGACCGTTCTTGGTATCGAAACCAGCTGCGACGAAACGGCGGCAGCGGTCGTGCGCGGGTCTGTGCCTGGGCCGGGAGCGATACTGTCGAATGTGATTGCCAGTCAGGATGAGGCTCATCGCCCCTATGGAGGGGTCGTGCCTGAGATTGCGGCGCGCGCGCATGTGGACCTGATCGATCATGTCATTCGCCGCGCGCTTGAGCAATCGCACCTGTCGCTCGACGAGATTGACGCCATTGCAGTGACGGCAGGACCGGGACTGATCGGGGGTGTTGCTGTAGGGCTGAGCGCTGCCAAAGGGCTGGCGCTGGCTTCGGGCAAAAAACTGGTGGCACTCAATCATTTAGAGGCACATGCGCTGACTGCAAGATTGACGGCGGGTGTTGCCTTTCCCTTTCTGCTGCTTCTGGTGTCGGGCGGGCATTGTCAGTTGTTGATTTGTGAAGGCGTGGGGCGGTTTACGAAGCTCGGTTCGACCATTGATGACGCCGCTGGGGAAGCCTTTGACAAGACGGCAAAGATCCTGGGGTTGGGATTTCCCGGAGGACCGGCGATCGAAAAAGCCGCGCTGAAAGGCAACCCAAAGCGGTTTCGCTTGCCACGGCCGCTTATGGATGCCGAGAATTATGATTTCTCTTTTTCGGGCCTCAAAACGGCGGTTCGCCGGGTGGTGGAAAGCACCGAGCTCACTGAAAGCTCGATCAATGACATTGCGGCCAGCTTTCAGGCTGCTGCCGTCGATGTTCTGCTAAACCGGACTCGCCGGGCCATGTTGGGCACTGAAGCACGCAGACTGGGCACTCGTCATTTGATCGTAGCGGGCGGTGTTGCAGCAAATGGATTGCTCAGCAATGCACTGTCAAACATGGCACAAGAGAATGGTTACAAGTTGGTGGTTCCGCCGCCTGGATTGTGTACCGACAATGGGGCGATGGTCGCGTGGGCCGGACTAGAGCGTGCCCATCTCGGTTTGTTCAGCGATCTGAATACTGGAGCGCGAGCTCGCTGGCCATTGGACTCTGGAAGGTCGGGAATACCAGGAGCAAAATCCTAGAGATTTCCGTTTGAAAACGAACGGCCATCAAGCTTGGCCGTTCGTTTCACTTCGTTCGTTTTCATTTGATACTTAGAGCCAGCTTGCAGTGTTTGCCAAAAAAGCCAGGCCGTAGGCGCTGAGTACAAAACCAGCAATTACAGTTGAAATCTGGGCTACCAGGTTGCCGTTGTTAGACATTGTATTTTCCTCTTTCTCAATCATGCGGGCTGTTGTCCCGCGGTGATCGGTACTTAGGGGCATCCTGATTGGAAATCAATGAACAAAACAGTTTTCATTCAGTGTTATAGCGTTTCGCGACATTTTGGCACATGATTTTTCCTAGATTGAGCTCAAACATTGCCTTGGCTCTCGGGAAAACCGCGTTCATCGGATTTCTGGAGCAGATCGTGGCCGGCCCCACCGTCGTCCAGTCCATTCAATAAAAGGTGGAGAACGCCCTCAAGTTCACGCTCGAGTTTTTCGTAAGGAAGCTTGGAATGCAGCTGCGGATAGCGAAATTTCATCGATGCCGACTGAATCATTTCGGCGGTAAATACCACGTCTTCTATGTAAAATTCGCCAGACGCATTGCCTGCTGCCAAAATCTCCGACATCAAGGCCCGGTTTAGCGCCAATATTCTATTAGCGAACTGCGGCCGCTCTGACGCGACAACGCGTGCCATCTCAAATACCTGCTTGTCGAATTCAAGCTGGTCGTAGGTCAGGCGCATGTCAGTGAACAAAAAATCGCGCAACCGTTCCTTGGCCGTGCGGCCAGAACGCCTCATGACTTCCCGCAGCTTTGCAATCGCGTATTCGCCAGATTCGGTGCAAATGGCCTCTGCGATGTCCAGTTTTCCTGGAAAATACCGATAAAGATTGCCGGGGGACATGTTGCAGTCCGAGGCTATCTCGGCCATCGTGGTTTTTGCGTAACCGTAGTGAACGAACCGTTTCTTTGCAGCTTGAAGGATGTTTCCTCGGACTGTGTCTTTGCACAACATTTGTGCGCCATTGTAGACCGTTCCAGTAAATCTACAATAAAGCATTCACTTGCAAACCGACTCATGATGATAAATCCAGCGACTCCCGAGGGGATAAACCATATTGGTGTTGTTGGCGGCGGGGCCTGGGGCACGGCGCTGGCCCAAACTGTGGCGAACGCGGGGAAAAAAGTCACCCTCTGGACGCGCGGTGCACTGCTTGCCGGACGAATTGAACTGACGCGGGAAAATGCCGCCTATCTGCCGGGTGTCAAGCTTTCTGATCGAATTCGCGTGACACATAAAGCCGCCGAGTTGGCTCGGGCAAATGCCGTTCTACTTGTTTGTCCGGCCCAGCACCTTCGTTCAGTGTTGGCGTTGCTGCCTTTGTGGCCACCAGTTTTAATCTGCGCAAAGGGAATCGAGCGTTCGTCGGGCAAGCTTATGACCGAAGTCTTTCGAGACATGGTGCCCGCTTCCGTGTTTGGAATGTTGTCAGGACCAAGTTTCGCACCAGAGGTTGCGCGCGGCTTACCTTGCGCCGTGACGATTGCATTTGAAGATTTGGAATTTGCCGAACGCATTGCTGCGGCATTGGGAACAAGCTCGTTCAGGCCCTACGTGTCCAACGATGTTACCGGTGTTGCGGTTGGTGGGGCGGTGAAGAATGTTCTGGCGATTGCGTGTGGAATCGTTGAAGGCCGAGGCTATGGTGAAAGCGCGCGGGCGGCACTCACGGCTCGTGGTTTTGCAGAAATGATGCGGTTCGGAATGGCACTTGGCGCGCGGGCGGAAACGCTGACGGGCCTCAGTGGGCTAGGCGATCTCATTTTAACGGCATCCAGCAGGCAGTCGCGCAATTTTGCGCTCGGTGTTCGATTGGCGCAAGGCGGGCTGCTTGACGACACAGGTCCGCTTGCCGAAGGTGCGGCAAGCGCGGAAGCGTTGGTGAGACGAGGACTGTCGATGAGCGTCGATATGCCGATTTCGCAGGCCGTCGCGCAAATTGTATCGAACAGGATAGGCGTTGACGAAGCGATCCGCGCTTTGCTGTCGCGGCCATTTAGAAACGAGTTTTGAGCCATGCTTTTTGCACTCATTTGCATCGATAATCCCGATTCGTCTGAGCTTAGGTCTGTCATGCGCGCCTCGCATCTTGCATATATTGATGCGCAACTGCGCCAAGTTAAAATTGCCGGACCTTTCATGTCTGATGATGACCAAACGATGTTGGGAAGCCTGATTGTCATCGAAGCACTGGACATCGCCGCCGCGCGCGCTTTTGCGGCTGCCGATCCGTACGCACTGGGAGGATTGTTTTCCACCGTCGACATCAAGCCTTGGCGTTGGACGGTTGGGGCGCCGAAGGGCGGGTGATATGGCTTTTTGGCTTTTGAAGTCCGAGCCTGAGACGTGGTCTTGGGAGAGCCAGGTCAAAAAGGGGACCAAGGGGGAACCGTGGAGTGGCGTACGCAATTATCAAGCCCGCCTGAATTTGCGTGCGATGAAGAAAGGCGAGCGCGCATTCTTCTATCATTCTGGCGAATTGCGGGCGGTGGTGGGAATTGTTGAGATCGTTAAAGAGGCGTACCCCGATCACTCGGCCGAGAAAGGCGAATGGTCGATGGTGGATGTTGTGGCTGTCGAACCATTCAAGGTTCCGGTCACCCTGGTTGACGCCAAAGCCGCCGCGATGCTTTCCCAGATGGTGTTGGTAAAGAACACCCGGTTGTCGGTGCAGCCGGTAACAGAAGTCGAGTGGAAGCTGGTGTGCAAGATGGGCGGGTTGATGGCGACATGAGGCACGCAGGGGCGGAGACTACTTTCGTTTTCGCGTTTCGACCGTGACCGGGCGCAGGATATTCTTGGCCGTGGTGAAGAAAGCCGCCGCGTCGTGACGTATCATGCTCTTTGCCGAAACGAAGACCTTGCCGAGGGCGCAGCGCGTGGATTCGTATTTGGCGAGGGCTGCTACAGGCGCGAATTCATTTTGGTTCGAATAGCCGGCCAGCTGTACGCCTATGTCAATTCGTGTCCGCACCAATTGACGCCGCTTGAGACATTTCCGGACAAGTTTTTGAATGAGGATGGAAGCCTATTGGTGTGCTCGACGCACGGGGCACGATTTCGGATTGAGGACGGATTTTGCGTCAGCGGGCCGTGTCAGGGGAAGAGTTTAACATCAGTTGAGTTCGAGGTCGCCGATGGATCGATCAACGTCAAGATTTGACAGGCACGCAATGCGCTTTGAACCATACGGCGAGATCTGCTTCGGCGAGCCGGCCTGCGGCCAAATCCAGGAATATTCTATATTTCTCATCATGGCTTGCCTCAACGGTGAAGCCATTGAGTGTCAAGAAAAGCAGTGAGACGACGAAGGCGGTCCGCTTGTTGCCGTCGGCAAAGGGGTGGTTCGTGGCGATGCCAAATCCGTACGCCGCAGCAAGCTCGAAAGTGTCCGGCTCGCCATAGGCAAATTTGTTCTTTGGCCTGCCAAGCGCGGAACCGAGGGCGCTTGCGTCGCGAACTCCGGCTAAGCCGCCGTGCTCCGCGATCTGGCGGTTGTGAATGGCGAGGACTGTTTCATCCAACACCCAGATCGGCTCTTCCATTGTCGTTTACTTCGCCAGCGCTTTCAGGACATCGCGATCCTCGCGCATTATTTTTTCGGCCGCTTGAAGCTGGCTGGCCACGTCTTTGTTGTAGGGCGTAATCAGGAAGCCATCGACCGTTTCTGTGAGATAGAGTGTATCGCCCTTTTCGACGCGCAGTCTCTCGAGGGCGGCCTTGGGCAGCACGACGCCTGTCGAACTTCCGATGGTGGTCAGCTTTAGAGCGATCATTTTCATAACTCCGCCAATTAGTTAGCATATTCTAACATATGTTATAATCAAATATCAAGATGCCCGCATAAAAGCCTGATAATCCGCAATCAGCGCCTTGCTTGCCGCTTCCACGATGCGCTTGCCTTTTTCCGGTGTTGCCTGGCTGGGGTCGGAGCCGATGCGGCCGTCGGGGAATTGGCGGCGGTAGTCGTCGGCGTCACGGATCGTGCCATTGGGAGCAATTTTGGGATGCATCTCGACGCGCTTTTGGGCGTCGGGATAGGCGAAATAAGTGACGGAGACTTCCGACGCCGTGGCATGGCTGCCTTCGCCGACCGGGAAAATTTCGCGGCAGAGGTCGCCGACGCCGCCGAGATCCCACCAATTGCGCAGGAAAAGTTTGACCGGCCTTGCATTCGAGCCGGCGCGACCGAAGCTGAACTCGGCGTAGATTTCGGAGAATGCAGATTGAACCGGAGCGATGTTGCCGCCATGACCATTGAACCAATAGATGCGGTCGAAGCCGTGGCGCATGAGCGAGGAGGTCCAATCCTGCATGGCGGCAATCATCGTGGAGGGCCTGAGCGTGATGGTGCCGGGAAAGCCCAGATGATGCTGGGCCGAACCGACGTTGAAGGTCGGGCCGATCAAGATGCCGCTTTCGTCGCCCGCACGTTTGGCTATGAACTCGGGGCAGATTGCATCAGTGCCGAGCAAGCCGTTGGGGCCGTGCTGTTCGGTCGAGCCGATGGGAAGGATAATGCCGGTCGATTTCTTGAGGTAGTCTTCGATTTCCGGCCACGCGGATTGGTGCAGCTGCATACAGACCTCTGGAGATTCACGCGATGAAGCGGCTAGGGTAAGCCTGTTAGACCATTCAAGTATAGAGTGAGGATATGACAGCGAAGTCGTCGCCCGCGAGCGGGCCATTGCATGGGGTGCGGGTGATCGACCTGACCCAGTTCGTGTTGGGCCCTTATGCCACGCAAACGTTGGGGGATCTTGGTGCTGACGTGATTAAGGTCGAAGAGCCGGGGGGCGGCGACCGGCAGCGCAATCAAGGCAAGGCGCCAAAGTCGGAGAACATGGGTCCGCTGTTCGTGGCGCTCAATCGCAACAAGCGATCAGTGGCGCTCGATCTGAAGAGCGGCGACGGCAAAGAGGCGCTGCGCAAACTGGTGCGCACTGGCGATGTGTTCATTCACAATATGCGGCCCGAAGCGATGAAGCGGTTGGGCTTCGGTTACGCCGAAGTCGCGGCGCTGAAGCCCGATATCGTCTACGTAGAGGCCGTCGGTTACGGATCGGGCGGCCCCTATAACG
This sequence comes from Alphaproteobacteria bacterium, assembly GCA_034440175.1. Lineage (GTDB taxonomy): Bacteria > Pseudomonadota > Alphaproteobacteria > Micropepsales > Micropepsaceae > SZUA-430. Next base: position 67,569 of record JAWXBO010000185.1, on the reverse strand, counting down.
GAAGGCAAGCGTTCGACGATTTGATCCAGGCGGCGTCGGGGGCGTGCGATCTGTTGCCGTTGTCCGGCGACAACAAGGAGCTCAGGCCGTTTCCCTCGATCATCGCCGACAAAACGTGCGGGCTGTTCGCGGTGATCGCGACGCTGGCGGCGTTGCAACATCGTTCGCGAACCGGCGAGGGCCAATTCGTCGAAGTGCCGATGTTGGAGACCTTCACCGGGTTCATTCAGGCCGAGCACATTTGGGGACACACATATCCGGACGTGCCCGGCAAATTCGGACATCCGACTTCGATCACCCCGCATCGCAAACCCTATAAGACAAAGGACGGGTATCTGGTGGTGCTGCCGGCGAGCCGCGACGGGTCGGTCAAGTTCCTCGAACTGGGCGGCATTGCGGACGCCTACAATAGTGAGCGGTTCCTGTCGGCAGCGGGCGGCAAGGCGCGCGTCAATGCGTATTACGGCATGATGTGCGAGGCGGCTGCGACGCGCTCGACGGAAGAGTGGATGGAACTGTGCGCCGAGCATCATATTCCGGCGATGCGCGCCAACGAAATGTCGACCTTGTTCGACGATCCGCATTTCAAGGCGACCGGGTTCTTCGAGGAGCGCGAGATTGCCAGTGAAGGACGCTACCGGGCAATGCGGCCGGGGCTCAAGTTCGGGAAAACGCCATGCTCGATCCGGCTCGACCCGCCGACGGTGGGGGAGCATACAGATGAAGTCCTCGGCGAGTGAATGCAGGCGGCTCCCGGCAAGCCTGTTCTTATGCATGAAGTATCAGTAGCCTGCCAAACTGGGCTGTGTAGTTGAGCTCCGTTCGGATGTTTCCAAACGGGTGCTGGCGAGCTCAGCTGGTGGTATCGTGCGTTGCTGCAAACGACCTGCCGTCTGGCCACATGCATTGATCTGGAATGACTATTCACCGACCGGTCGAAATCGGACGCGGTCACCTGATTGATATTGGACACCTCAAATCCGGCAGATACCTTGCGCAATTACCGGTTCGCAGGAAAAACATGGAATCCCTTTATGATCGCATCGTCCGCCGGGATGTCCTTTTGGATGGCGTCATCTTCGTCGGTGTCCGTACCACGGGGTTGTATTGCCGCCCGGTCTGCAGGGCGCGCATTCCCCGCGAAGTGAACGTACAGTTCTTCCGAAGCGCGGCCGCCGCCGAAGCAAGGGGACTTCGTCCATGCCTTAGGTGCCGTCCTGAAAGCGCACCGTTTTGTCCGGCATGGAATGGAACCCGAACCACTGTCGAGCGAGCGTTAGTCCTGATCAACAAAGGAGCGCTTGACAAGAGTTCCGTGGAGGCACTTGCAGCAAGGCTCGGGGTTGGGTCCCGTCATTTGTCACGCCTGTTTGCCCATCATCTCCAGGCGTCTCCCCCCCAAATCGCACAAACACGTCGCGTGCAACGCGCCAAGCGGTTGCTCGATGAAAAGAATTTTCCGCTTGCCGCCATCGCAATCCAATCTGGATTTGCCAGTGCACGGCGCATGGGAGCGGCTTTTACTGCTGTCTACAGTCGGCCACCGTCTGCGTTCCGGAAACGGAAGAGCAATATACCTGGAGATCAACATGCCTGAAGTTGAAACGGATTTTCTGTTTGAGGCCCGCGTTGCGCTTGATGAGCCGATACATGTCGGGCAAACGCCCGATGGCTACCGCATGATTATCAATGTTGCTGGTGGCAGCTTTGATGGTCCGGCCATGCGTGGGGTGGTGCTGCCCATGTCCGGCGCGGATTGGTCGCGCATTCGTGCCGATGGCTCGGGAGCGCTCGACGTTCGTATGATACTAAAAACGCAAGACGGTGCGCTGATTTATGTTCATTGGCACGGGATCATGCTGTTCGAGAATCATGAGCAAAGTTATGCACTCGATTTTTCCAAACCAGACGATCCTGACGGGGCATCGCGCTATTACTTTCGAGCCAGTCCCCGGTTTGAGACTGCTGATCCCAAGTATGCCTGGTTGAACAACATCGTCTCGGTTACGAAGTCTCGGACTGGCGGTGGCGGGGTGGCGCATCGGGTGTTTGCCGTGCGCTAGTGTTTTGTGCCGAACATTTGAATCCACGGGGAGGCGCCGAGATCGCGGAGTGGAGCGATCCGAAGACTCTGAAGCGTGTTTTTACTTCGCAAACTCCGCGCCTCCGCGTGCTACCCCGCAACCCGTCTGTTCAGGCGAAAACCATCTCAGGGCACATGAATGGTGCGAACGGGCACTATCAGCTCGAAGCCGGGAATCCGGCTCGACTCGCCACCGGTGAGGGAGCATAGGGCGGAGGTTTTGCATGAGGCTGGCGATTGACTTTGATTGTGATTTGTCATACGTTGTATGACAAACTTGGCCGGAGGCCTTCCGTGCGTAAACCTGCGATTCTATCGGTTCGCATTTCTCAGAGATTGAGCGCAAGGCTGGACCGGCTGGCGAAGCGCGGTGGCCGGAGTAAATCCTGGTACGTTAACCGAATGCTCGAAGACAACGTCGACCGCGAGATCGAGATCGTCGATATGATCCTCGAAGGCGAGCGCGATATAGAGCGGGGCAATGTCGTCGATCATGAAACCGTCGTTGCGGAATTCAAGGACCGGAGCAAAATGCGCCGCAAGAGGGCGGCTTGAAGGTACGGTGGACCGGAACCGCGCGTCGCGATTTCGAAGGCATCGTGGACTATATTTCGCGCGACAATCCGGCCGCAGCCGAGCGCGTGGGTGCGTCCATTCTCGAAGCTGCTGCTTCGCTTGCGACGATGGCAAATCGTGGGCGCCCGTCACGGCGCAAGGGTGGCCGCGAGCTTGTGCTGGCGCCTCTACCCTACATCATTGAATATCGTGTTCAAGCGCATGAAGTTCTGATCGTGCGCATCTGGCACGGGAAACAGCGGCGCTGACCGGCTGCAGCGGAGAACTTTTCCAGCACGGCGATGCCACGTAGTGCTTGCTCGCATGCGCTTGTCACGCACATACTCCGGTCGATGCTGGCTTCGCGAGGAGATTTCCCGTCCATGTCCGATCAACTTATCTCCGTTTCACCTGAGTGGGTGGCGCGCGCTTTCGTCGACGATGCGAAGTATCAGGACCTTTACAAGGCCTCGATCGCCGACCCGGCCGCGTTTTGGCGCGAGCAGGGCAAGCGCCTCGATTGGCTCAAGTCTTATACAAAGGTCAAGAACGTCTCATTCGACGCCGAAAATCTGTACGTGCGTTGGTATGAAGACGGCGTGCTGAATGTCAGCGCGAATTGCATCGACCGGCATCTGGCCAACCGGGGCGAGCAGACGGCGATCATTTGGGAGGGCGATGATCCCAAGGATTCCAAGCATATTTCCTATCGCCAGCTGCACGAGGACGTATGCCGGTTCGCCAATGTTCTGAAGGGCCAAGGCGTCAAGCGCGGCGACCGGGTGACGATCTACATGCCGATGATTCCGGAGGCGGCCTATGCGATGCTGGCGTGCACGCGGATCGGAGCGGTGCATTCGGTGGTGTTCGGCGGGTTTTCACCTGAGAGCATCGCGGGGCGGGTTCTCGATTGCAAATCGGATTATGTAATCACGGCCGACGAGGGTTTGCGCGGCGGCAAGCGAATTCCGTTGAAGGCCAATACCGACGAGGCGTTGAAGCAGTGCCCCAACGTGAAGTCGGTTTTGGTGGTGCGGCGTACGGGCGGGGCGGTCGCGATGACGGATGGCCGAGATCATTGGTATCACGAGCTGGCGGCGAAGGTTTCGACCGAGTGCAAGCCCGAGGAAATGGGTGCGGAAGATCCGTTGTTCATTCTCTATACGTCCGGGTCAACCGGTAAGCCCAAGGGCGTGTTGCACTCGACGGGCGGTTATCTCGTCTTCGCGTCGATGACGCATCAATACGTGTTCGATTATCACGACGGCGACGTTTATTGGTGCACGGCCGATGTGGGCTGGGTGACGGGGCACAGCTATATTGTTTATGGACCGCTTGCGAACGGGGCTACGACCTTGATGTTCGAAGGCGTGCCGAACTTTCCGACCGTGTCCCGTTTTTGGGAAGTGATCGACAAGCACAAAGTCAACATTTTCTACACCGCGCCGACAGCGATTCGCGCCTTGATGCGCGACGGCGAGGCGCCTGTGAAGCGGACCAGCCGTAAGTCGCTTCGATTGTTGGGTTCGGTGGGCGAGCCGATCAATCCTGAAGCCTGGCTTTGGTATCACCGCGTCGTGGGCGACAGCCGTTGTCCGGTTGTCGATACATGGTGGCAGACGGAGACGGGCGGGATTTTGATCACGCCGTTGCCGGGAGCGACGGCCTTGAAACCCGGCTCGGCGACGCGGCCGTTCTTCGGTGTTGTGCCGCAAGTTGTCGATGCCGAAGGCCGTGTGCTTGAAGGCGCTGCGTCGGGCAATCTGGTGCTGGCCGATTCGTGGCCGGGGCAGATGCGCACCGTCTACGGCGATCATCAGCGTTTCGTCGACACGTATTTCAAAACCTATCCGGGCAAGTATTTCACCGGCGACGGCTGCCGGCGCGATGCCGACGGCTACTACTGGATCACGGGACGCGTCGATGATGTGATCAACGTCTCGGGCCACCGGCTGGGCACGGCGGAAGTGGAATCTGCGTTGGTCGGGCACACGAAGGTTGCCGAGGCGGCTGTCGTTGGCTATCCGCACGACATCAAGGGGCAGGGCATTTATGCTTATGTCACGCTGAAAGCCGGGGTCGATTCGACGGAAGATCTGCGCAAGGAACTCGCGGCCTGGGTTGGAAAGGAAATTGGTGCGATCGCCAAGCCCGACGTTATTCAGTGGGCGCCGGGCTTGCCCAAGACCAGGTCTGGAAAAATCATGCGCCGCATTCTCAGGAAGATTGCTGAGGGCGACATATCAAATCTTGGTGATACGACAACGCTTGCAGACCCGTCTGTTGTGCAGGATTTGGTGGCGAACGCAAAAAAGTTAGCGTAGATATCGCGGACCATTTCCCGGGGAGTAACCAATGGCGAAGACGCAAAAACTTGTCGTGCCTTATCTGACGGTCAGCAATGCTAAAGCGGCGCTGGCCTTTTTGAAGAAGGGTCTCGGCGCAAAAGAAGTCATGACAATGCCAAGCGACGACAAAAAACGCTTGATGCACGCTGAAGTCGAGGTCAACGGACATGCGCTTTATTTGTCCGACGATTTTCCGGAGTTTTCCGGCGGGAATACGCCTGAGAAGCATGGCGGTACGGCGGTTAGCATGTTCGTTCAGTTGACGGCTCCGAAAGAAGTCGATCAGTGGATGGCGCGTGCGGCAAAGGCCGGAGCTAAAATTACGATGCCTGCAGCTGATCAGTTTTGGGGCGACCGGTTTGGGCAACTCAAAGACCCATTTGGGCATTCATGGTCGTTTGGCGCGCCGCTTGCGAAGTCTAAGGCCAAGCCTGCGCCCAAGAAAAAGCCCAAAAGCAAATAGCGGCACGGAAATAAGTGTGAGGGGCGCTACGATGGGCGCCCTTTTTTGTGTGGCCGCGCAGGGCTTTCGGTATCATTGGGATATCAGTTGAGGGTGCCAGTTTGCGCAAGTTTGACCTGATCATAATTGGGGCCAGTTTTGCGGGGCTCGCGTGCGCCCGGACGGCTGCGTTGCGCGGGCTCAGTGTGTGTGTCGTGGAGCGCAAAAGCGATGTAGGCGAGGGTGTTCGCACAACCGGCATTTTGGTGAAAGAGGCGGCGGAAGAAACCGATTTTCCTTCTGTACTGACGCGGCTTGTCCGGGGCGTACGTCTTTATGCGCCGAACGGTAGATATACGGATCATTTAGCGCCGGGATATTATTTTCTGGCAACCGATACGCCAAACCTGCTGCGTTGGCTGGCGGCCGAGGCGGTCCGTGCAGGCGCAGAGTTGGTGTTGGACGCCTCGTTCAAGTCGGCTGTGACCCATGACGCCAGCATAGAGTTGCCCAACTTGGGTTTGAGCGCAAAGCTGCTGATAGGAGCCGACGGCGCGACATCGGGCGTCGCCCGATATTTCGGGCTGGATCGCAATCAACGTTTTCTGACCGGGCTTGAGGTGGAGTTGGAGTCTGAACCAGGGCTCGATGGACGATTTTTACATTGCTTTTTGGATAGTGTTTTGGCACCCGGCTACATCGCCTGGGCGGTGCCTGGTGTTGGAATTACTCAGGTGGGTCTTGCAGCACGGCATGGCACGAAGCCAGACTTAATGGCGTTTCTAAATGTGTATCGAACAAGATTGGGCTTGCCGGATCGTCCGATTTTAGCGCGAAGACGGGGACTTATTCCGGCTGGGGCAACGCTTCGCCATACGCATCGCGGGCGCGTGATGCTGATTGGCGATGCGGCGGGTCACGTTTCACCGCTGACAGGTGGCGGGATTGCACAAACGTTGCGGCTTGGCCGGCGGACCGCACAACTTGCCGCGGACTGGATTCATGCAGGAGCGGCGCATCCGGGGCTGGCCTTGGCACGGGAAGCGCCAAAGTTTGCCGGAAAATTATGGCTGAGGCGCGCCCTTGATCTTGCGCCCCCGAATTGGGTTTGGAATTTGGCATTTGGGACCGCGCCATTCCGGGCGTTCACACAGCGCATTTATTTCCACAAACGCGGAGCGGGCGGTGATACCCCGGGCGAAAAAGGCGATGACGCACGTCAAAGCCAGCCCGATCACATTCAGACCTGAGATATCCAGCCGCTGGTTAAATCTGCGTTGTCGAGTTCGATGCGGTTTTGTCGTGTATTTCGAATATTGCAAGGCACAACTCGGTCGCAATCCGCAATCCCAGCACGCCGAACACAATACTTACAATTGCTGCAAGCATATCCCAAACGCCGGTGAAAAACCCGACGGTGAACAATTTGCCGAAGCCAAAGAAGAAGTAGACGACGTTTACGAATACGATCAGGACAAGTCCGATCCAATAGATCGGTTTGATGATCGAGGGTGCTATTTTCTTGTCAAAACTGAAGAGATCGCCCAGTTCCATTGTTCACTCCGACTTGCTGCATGCTGTGAAGACCGCCCTTGCAGGCGGCCCAAGGCTTGTTTGTATCATCCACCTAATGCCTCTAAAGTGTTTTTGTTACGTAAACGCAATGCTTTTTTGCCAAAATTCATTTGATGCTGTCTGATGCAGGCCACGGTTTTTCGGGGATTGGACCAAACATGCCGCATGAATTGAGCGTTAATTGAGGATTGGCAGTTGAAGGGGGGGCATGCTTATAAGTGCATTGTTCTTTGTGTGCCGCCTAAGGCGAGGGTCACCCCATGCTTCGCTCGTTTGGTCAGCGTGATCAGTGTTTACGCCGCAATTTGACTTGTTCAGGCGAGTCGGGTGACCCCATCGTCGTGCCTGATGATTCCGTTTGGGTTGATGTTTTCGATCCTACTGCGCAAGAACGTGAGGCCGTAAAGGCATTTATCGGCGTAGATACGCCGTCCAAAGACGACATGGACGAAATTGAGATATCCAGCCGTCTCTATCAAGAAGACGACGCGGTCTTTATGACTGCTTTAGTGCTTTCCAAGACCGAAACGGTGGAGTCGGAGTGTCAAGCGGTAAGCTTTATCCTGGCGGGCGACCGGCTATTGACGGTGCGATACTCTGAACCTCAACCCTTCAACACATTCGCCAACAGAGCCGAGCGTCAAGCGCACTCATGGCCCCGGGGCGAGTTGGTGCTGGCAGGGCTGCTTGAAGCGATCATCGATCGAACTGCCGACGTCCTTGAAAAGGTGGGTGGCGATGTGGACGCTGCATCGAAGCAGATTTTTTCACACAATGGCGACAGTCCTTCCAAAGACTACCAGCAAATTTTGTTGCGCCTGGGAAGCCGGAACGATCTGGCCTCCAAGGCACGAGAAAGCTTGATCAGTATGGGACGCATGCTGGCGTTCTTATCGCAGGTCATCGACTTGAAGGCGTCGCGCGATATGAAGGGGCGCATCAAAGTGATGACGCGGGACGTGCAATCGTTGGCGGATCACACGACCTATTTGTCGAACAAGATCACATTTTTGCTCGATGCCGTGCTTGGTGTGGTCAATATCGAACAAAGCCGGATCATCAGAATATTGTCGGTGTTTGCGACCGTATTTCTGCCGCCGACCCTGTTTGCCAGCATTTGGGGAATGAATTTCAAGTTCATGCCCGAGTTGGAGTGGGAATATGGATATGCCATTGCCATAGGGTCAATCATACTGTCGGCAATCGTGCCATATATTATTTTTCGCTGGCGCAAGTGGTTGTGAATGAAGCGGGCAGCCATCGCTTCGAGATAACTGCTTCTTCCCGGCCTTTGCTGGGTATTGGACTCAAGATCGGTGCGACATTGGCGTTCACGCTTATGGCGGCCATTGCGCGGCACCTGGGTCAGGATATTGCAGTCGGACAAATCGTCTTCTTTCGATCGGCCTTTGCCTTCATTCCCATAGGCATTGCGTTGCTTGTGGTTGGCGGTGGACTCAGCAATCTAACCACGAAGCATCCATGGCTGCATGTGCGGCGGGCTTGTACCGGCGTGTTTGCGATGTTTACTTATTTTACCGCGCTCACATATTTGCCCATTGCTGATGTGACAGCGATCAGTTTTGCCTCGCCGCTCATTGTCGTGGTTTTGGCGGCTGTGATGTTAGGAGAGAGCGTCCGTTTCTTTCGTTGGGGGGCCGTGCTCACCGGTTTCGCCGGCGTCTTGGTGATGATCTCTCCACATGTGGGCGAAGGGTTGTCGTCTGGGTTGGCGGGGGCTGGAATTCTATTCGGCCTGGCAAATGCAATCCTAGTTGCGTTCACCATGATCTTTATACGCATGATGTCGGGAACCGAGTCGGCCCTGGCAATTGCGACCTACTTTCAGCTAACGTGCAGCGTTGTGAGCGGCCTCACGTTGCCGTTCGTCTGGGTGACGCCTTCGGGTTTGGAAATTTTGTTGCTCGTCCTCATGGGTGTCCTTGGCGGGATCGGGCAATTGCTGATGACCAATGGGTTTCGTTACGCCCAAGCGTCGACCTTGGCTAATTTTGATTACGCGGCAATGATATGGGCCATCCTGTTCGGTTGGCTTTTCTTTTCGGAATTGCCGGAGCCTGCGGTCTATGCCGGCGCCGTCATTGTAATCGGATCTGGCTTATTCGTGATGTGGCGTGAGCGGCGCCTTGGATTGGAACGGCGAAATGAGAGCGCGGTCGAACCGGTTTGATCAGAGCTTACGGCCAAACAGCGCCTTGCTGTCGCCGTCGCTGTAGAAGTCTGTCAACATACCCATCAATTCGAAGCCATGGGACTTGTAGAGTGCGCGTGCGGCCGCATAGTCAATGCGCGTCGAGGTGTCGATGAACATGTGGGTCGCGCCTAGAGCCTGGGCCGCCTTGATGCTGTGCTCCAGCAACCGGTGGCCAAGTCTTTGACCTTGAGCTTGTGGCGAAACGGCGATCCAATACAGGTCAAAGCGATTGTCCGTCCCTTCAATGGGACCGAAGCACGTGAACCCTTGCAGCGCATCTGGGCCATCTGCGAATAGAAAGTGGTACCCGCAATTTTCAGGCCGTGAGAGGGCGGTTTCGATGATTTCTTTCGCCCACCCGGCTTCGATGCCAGAAAACACTCCGGTGTTCGCGACTAAATCGCGTACCGCCTTGGGATCGGATGCCTTCGGTTTGATACGAAATTCGCTCATGCGGCATTGAGCGCGGCGTTGGTGATCATTCGAATTGCTTCATGGGGGGGAATTTCGGCGCGAGAGGCTGCAGTCATGAAGCCTGCATCGATTGAAAGATCGGGATTCGCGTTTACGTCGATCACGAAGGGGTGGCCACTCTTGTCAATGCGGTAGTCAACACGCGCCCAACCGCGAAGGTCAAACCCGCGCCAAACTTTCAGGCTGATTTCTTCTAGTGTTTTGAGCAGGCGGCTGTCGGCCGACGGAAAGTCGTAGCGGCGAACTGTGTTTTTGTATTCGAAGCTTTCCTCGTTCCACTTGGCATTGTAGTCGACGATGTTATAGCGGTCCGAGCCAAAGTTCTCGAACACGATTTCTGCAATGGGCAGGATTTTTGGCCCGTGCAGACTTTCGACAATGGAAACGTTGAACTCTCGTCCGGCGATGAACTCTTCGATCATCCAGGGGATTTTGTGTTCTAACGCCAGCTGGCAGGCGAGGTCGACGGCGGATTTGGTTCCCTGGACAACATTTCGCTGCGAAATGCCGAAAGAGGCGTGTTCGTGCTGCGCTTTGACAAACCACGTGCCGGGAACTTCGTCAGGCAATGATTTCGGCGTACCCCAGCGAGGTGTGGGAACTTGCAGGAACTCGAGTATTCGTTTGGCAAGAATTTTGTCGTTTGACATCTCAATGGCATGTGCCGGGCACCCGGTATAAGGCACCTGAAGTTCTTCGAGATAAATTGGCGGCACGTGAATTAGCCGGCTTGTGCCTGCAACAGATTCTACCAGATTGAACACGCAATCCGGCTTTTCTTGCAGAATCGTGGTTTTGAAATCCGCGGGGGGGTAGTCGAAGTGCCTGATGACGTTGGAATAGCCCAGTAGGCTGTAGTGCTTCACCAGTTCTCGGGCCGTTGAAATCGTCGCGAGATTGTCGTCGGGCTCTATTTCCTTGAGCTCGGGGATTAAAATCAGAATGTGCGGGGCCATTATTCAGCCGCGACTGCTGTAGACTCAGGCCGCCCCAGTTTTCCTCCGGGGTCCGGATAGCGATAGATTTTGCCTTCGAAGTTTCTCAACAGCAGATCGTCGCCTTCCCGGCCAGCGATGGCATTGGGCGCCAACAGGATTTTGCCGCCGCCACCCGGCGCATCGACCACGAACATAGGGCACGCATACCCTGTTGTGTGACCGCGAAGTGCTTGAATGATTTCAAGACCTTTTTGGACGGATGTTCTGAAATGGCCCGATCCCTTTATCGGGTCACATTGATAAAGATAATACGGCTTGATCCGCATCGTCAGGAGGCCATGCATCAAGTTCTTCATGACATCGACGTCGTCGTTAATGTCTTTGAGCAGAACGGTTTGCGAGCCAAGCGGGATGCCGGCGTCTGCAAGGCGAGAGGCAGCCTCCCTGGTTTCCGGGGTAATCTCGCTTGGATGTGTAAAATGAACACTCATCCACAAAGGGTGGTGTTTCCGAAGCATCTTGACCAGATCGCGGGTGATCCGCATAGGTAAAACGGCCGGAATTTTTGTTCCAATGCGCACGAATTCGATGTGTTTGATCTTGCGCAGACGCGTGAGCAGCCAATCGAGCTTGTCGTCACCGATCGAGAGGGGGTCGCCGCCGGAGAGCAACACGTCGCGGACTTCGGTATGCGCTTCGAGATAAGACAGGGCCTTATCCCATTGGGTAACGGAAAAATTGTATTCGCCACCCGGATTGCCAACCATGCGCGATCGCGTGCAATAACGGCAATAAGTTGAGCAAAAGCCCGTGGTCAGAAATAATACCCGGTCTGGATAACGGTGAACGAGACCGGGCGCGACGGTGTCATGGTCTTCACCCAGCGGGTCGTCTTCTTCGCCTGGCAGGCGGACGTATTCATCGTTGACCATTATATGCGTGCGGCGCAACGGTTCCGATGCATCAGCGCGGGCCATCAAGCTTGCATAATATGGCGTAATTCCAACCGGAAGTGAGCCGGTGTGGCGCAAAGCAGCAGAACGCTCGTCTTGAGACAGGTCAAACACCCGTTCGAGCTGCTCAAGGGTTCGGATGCGGCTTCGGGCTTGCCAGCGCCAGTCATTCCAGTCATCGGGCGTCGTGCCCGGATAAATGAGTTTGTAAAACTCACGCGCCCCGGCGCTCACGGGAAAGCGATTGGCCTTTCGTGCGGTTTGACCGGAGGGAATGATGGTGGAGAGCGCTGGAGAAATAGCGGAAGAGAAGTTTAACGACGTCTGGACGCCGGCTTCTGTGCCGGTGCCCGGTGCTCGCTCTACTATCTTGCGTTTCGCCGGCGTTCTTAGGTGCGCTGCAGTGTTGGCGCCCTTTACAAAGGTGTGCACTGTCATCGACAGGTCTGTAGCCCCTCGAGTTGGTCGACTGCTTCCCCGAATAATCCGCGCGCAGCCACACGCTCCCCCAACAATGCGAATCATGCAGCACGATTCGGGTAACGTCAAATAGAACGATTGAGTAATCGCTCGATGAGCAACTGTTGAATGAGGATGTGTTGGTGTATTCAGCGAGGATGTTTGTGAAGTAATCGCATATTGACATGCATAGTATGAATCTAATTCAGCAATTCATCTCAAGGCGAATCAACGTATTCGCAATAGCAAGAGAAGAGACACTGAACACTGATACTTATTTTGTCCGTTGAGAGAGCAGTTTGACTGGCCACATGTGCAACTTAACACTATCGAATGCCGGGTGAAGCTGGCGTGTGTCCTTCAACTCAGCAAAGTAGAATTTTGACGAAGTTGCATTTAATCCGTAGACGGATGATCAAAAAGTTTTGGAAAATTTGACGCAGGCACCGGTCCTTTGAGCGCGAAGAGATAAAAAATGCGCTTTCTTTTCGAATCGAGCTTGGTTTCGATCGTGCCAATTCGTTCAGACGACGCGAATGCACTGGTGATGTCACGCGCGTCGGTTCTTCGTGTGATGAAAAGCACGTTTGCAGTGAGTTCCGCGCCAAGCGCATAGGAGGATTCGTATTCGTTGGCCGGATTTTTCTTGGGCCACATGCGTAAAGGCAGCTTGCGCGCTCGCGTATAGTAAAAGAGCGAGGCCATATCCTCTCGGTCGTCGCTCAAGATCGCCGTGAATGGTGCGGATGAAGCGATTGTAATGATCGTGCGGCCCGCTTCATCCCATCCGCGCAGACGCTTCACAGAGTTTTCCTGTCCGATCGCGGTCACAAACGCAGGGCTTACCGCCAATAAAGCAAGCACAATGCCTACGAAGATATTCACGCTCGCATTGGCGATGAGTATCGTTGTGTTGCTTCTGCGCATCGCCCAGGCACATGCGAGAATTGTTAGCGCGACAAAAGCTGGAGCTGCCCAGTTCGCGTTCGCACGTGAGATAAAAGCCTGGAGGGTGACGATGGCGATCACCGGCACCGAAAGCGCCAAGAGCAGGGTGTCGGCGTGTTCGAATTTGGGTTGGCGCCACTTGCGGATCAGCCCCCAACATATGATGCCCGCACCGATAGGGCCGAGAATGCCGATCTGCGCGCCTAGAAAATTGAAGGCATGGGAGAGGTTGAAGAGATCGCCCGTTCCCCAGTTGGCATTTGAAGCTGTGTGGCGGACGGTTGCGAAGCTGTTTGAGATGTTCCAGATGACGTTGGGGGCGAAAATTGCAGCAGCTGACACAAACGCGGTTAATCCGTATGAGCTCAGGATCAAAGCGCGCCCGCTTTTTAAGGGCAGCAGGGCCAGGACTATCCCAAGGACGAAATAGAGCATGGCATATTTGGCGAGCAGGCCCAGGCCGATGGCGACGCCTAGTATGATCGCCCATTTGCCGGATGCCTCGCGCCGCAGTTCGGCAATCGCCCACAACGCAATCGCCCAGCACAATAGAAGTGGCACGTCTGTCGTGATTAAAAGAGACGAGAAGCTTGTTCCAGGCATGCAAAGATATGAGATGGCCGACCAGAGCCCAACCGATTGATCATAAAGAGCGCGCGCGGCGAAAAAGATTATGAAGGCTGTCGCGGCATGGAAAAGGGGCGCTGAACTTCGGATACACGCCTCGCCATCGCCACACAGGCTCGTCGATACACCAATGATCCATGCGATTAGCGGAGGCTTTGAGAAATAACCGAAAGCCGGTGAGAGGCTCCAGGACCAATATTGCGCCTCGTCTGGACCTAAGTTGAGCGGGGTCGAAGCCAAAATGACCAAGCGCAAGATCGTTGCAATCGATACGACTGCCGCCAGCAGGGCTAGCGGGCGGTGTTCAACGATTGACCGAATATGCTGGATCACGGTCCCGTCTTGCGCAACCGGTAAAGGGTGAGCGAAACAGGGTCGCCTTTGGAATAATTAAGACCCTTCACACTGCCAATTGCTTCTGCACTGAAATTCTCTTGCGTCAAATATTGCTGGAACTCGGCGTTCTTGCTCTCTTCGATGAGTGCGACCGAGTTGGGCGTCTTGGTCAGGAACTCAGCGGCATCCGATCCTTTGTCCACCAAACTGATTTTTGTACCGACAAGGAACACCAGACTAGGCTCGTGATAACCGGCGACCGCAACGGCAGATGGTGAGGCACCCGCCCGTGCGATAAGACTGGCGGCATTGCTGCTGACCATGAGTTGATTGAGCTGAGGCGCAACTGCTGCCATCGCAATTGCCGCAAACATTGCTCCGCCTGCGATGGCCGCGATTGCAGCGTTTTCACCTTCACCGCGCAACAGGAACAAAACTGCCGCACCGGAGGCGCCAATAATTGGAATTGCAAGTACCCAAAAGACGACGTGGCTACCGCTGCCATACGCTCCCGGCAGATATACGAGCAATCCACCCGAGAGAGCGATGGCCACCATCAACCACAGTGCGGCCCCAATGCGTACGGGCGTATTGTCCAGAAAGCTTCTGCTTTCGCGAACGCCGGCCATTACTGCGGCGCCGCAAAGCAGTGCAATTGCGGGATAAAGAGGGAGGGGGTAGTGAGGCAACTTGGTGGGAAGTAGCTCAAGAACGATCCATGCTGGCACCAACCAGGCGAGAAGGAACCGCACGGCGCCTTCGCGAATGCGTGCCATTGCGTAGACTATTCCCGGTGCAAGGAACAACCAGCCGGGCCAAAAGCCAACCAGAAGCGTTGCCAAGTAGTACCCTGGTGGACCCCAGTGACTTTCCTGGACGCCCGTGACCTTGCTAAAGAAATCCAATCCGATCGCGTCTGTGAAATACTGGCCGTTGGTTACAAGGCCGATGGCAACCAACCACGGTACGTTAAGTATGATCAGTATCCCCAGCCCGAAGATCGGCCGCATCGACATGATCCAGGCCCATCGACGCTCCCAAAAGGACAGCGCGAAAACCGAGACTCCAACAAAGAACAGAATCATTGGTCCCTTGACCAACATGCCGATGCCGATGGCAAGCCCCAGCAATGCTGAATGGCGTAATTTGGGTTGCTCTGCGCCTTGCCTGGCGGCGATAAAGAAGTGGGCAACGAGGAGCTGCGCCCCTGTTACGCACGCCAAGAGTACTGCATCCGTTTTGGCAATGTGAGCTTCGCCGATGAGCAATAGCGAGGATGCCACTAGCCCGGCGCTGATCAGCCCCACTTCTTCGTCAAATAGTTTTCGGCCAATTCCAAAGACGAAGAGGGTCGCCAGAATGCCCGCAATCAATGACGGTATGCGATAAGTCCAAATTGAATTGTAGGGTTCGCCTGACAGCCAGCCCGCGGTTATGGATTGCATCCAATGGATGCCGACCGGCTTTTTGTTGCGCGGATCATTTTGAAAACGAATCTCAATGAAATCACCGGTCTCGATCATCTGTTTCGATGCCTGGGTAAAGCGCGATTCATCGCGGTCCAGTGGGGGCAGAGATGCGATCCCGGGCAGGTACATCAACAGACACAAAGCGACTAAGGCCGCCCGCGGATGGGCGAGCATCAGGGACCAAAGGCTGGAGGAATCGTACGAAGCGGCGGAGCGGCGAGTTTGCATAGAAGGGTTAACCATGGAATGGGCCATGAGTGCAATTCCTAGCGCATTTCAACCGCACACGCTGGTGCAAATGTGGCACGGTGATCGGGCCCTCGAAACCGCATGCTCATATGCATGATAGTGGGTTGGGCGTCGCTGCCGCCATTCCTCTCTTGAGTATTAACCTCTAGCGGGAAGATGGCGGCACTTGTATAAGCCGCGCGATCATTTCATTGGAGACTACGACCTTGCCATGTGTGCAGGAAAATGACGCAGCAGAATCTGCTTCGAGTCCCTGGCATCGCTGGGGGGCATGATGGCGAACACGCTCGAACTTTCAGTTGTAGTGCCTGTGAAAGACGAAGTTGAGAATGCAGTGCCGCTGCTCAATGAGATTTGTGCGGCTTTGCGTGGAAAAGTGTCTTTTGAAGTCCTGTTCGTCGATGATGGCAGCCGGGATGGTACTGTCGCTGCCCTGGTGGCCGCAAAAGCCCAATCACCTGAGCTTAGAGTATTGCGCCACAAAGTGAACTCAGGCCAAAGTCGAGCCGTTCGAACGGGTGTCGTTGCCGCCCGCGGCGCGCTCATTGCAACACTGGACGGTGACGGCCAAAACGATCCGGCGGATATTCCAAACTTACTTGCCATGTGGTCACGGGTCAGCCCGGGGTCACCCGAGCTTGGTCTTGTCGCCGGACAACGACGAAAACGAGAAGACAATTGGGTGAAGCGGCTGTCATCGCGGTTCGGAAACGGCGTGCGGCAGTGGATGTTGCAGGACGGCACGCGGGATACGGGATGCGGCTTGAAGCTATTCTCTCGCGACGCGTTTCTGGCCTTACCCTATTTCGACCATATTCACCGTTTCATGCCGGCCTTGATGTTGCGCGAGGGTTACAGGATCACGCATGTTGATGTGCATCACCGTCCGCGCGCGCACGGGATTTCGAAGTATGGCACTTTGGACCGGGCTTTGGTGTCAATTTCCGATTTGATGGGTGTGCGTTGGCTGAAGCGGCGGTCGCGGAAGCCTGAAGGCGTTGAGGAGCTGTGATCGCACGATGTTCGATTGGCTAACGTGGGAACATGTCTGGATTTTGATTGGTTTTGCGGGGCAAGCCCTTTTTATGTCCCGTTTCCTGGTCCAGTGGTGGGCCAGCGAACAGGCTGGGCGGAGCGTTGTTCCCGTTGCCTTTTGGTATTTTAGCATCGGCGGCGGGTTAATTGTGCTGGCCTATGCAATCTACAGGCGAGATCCCGTGATAATTTCGGGTCAGGCGCTAGGGCTCATTGTGTATGCACGCAACTTGTATCTCATTTTGACTGAGCATTCCCGAATGGGCGGAAAAGAGCCCCCTGCCTCAAATTAGCCCGGTTCGTCCCTTCAACTTGGCCGCGCAGCACTTGGCTGGTATGGTCACCGGCAATTAGTCAGGGCTTTTAACAAAGGTAGCGAGGGTTCCATGGGCAGATCGTATACGGCATTGAACATCATTCCACTCTTGGTGTTTCCACTTGTGATCTACAATATTGTGGTTTTGACGGGCGTCGCAAACGGTAACGTGGGCGCCTGGATGAACGAGCCGATCTTCACTGTCGGTATGTTCTCCGGTGACAATTGGGGAGTTTCATTTGCGGACTGCTTCACCGGGCTCAGCTTGCTTTTGCTCTTTGTCGAGATTGTAAAGTCGACGCAAACCGGTTCGTCGTCAATCATCAATCACGGATTGTCGATGCTGTTGGCGGTCGTTTGCATCATTCAGTTCATCACGATTCAGGGCTTCTCAAACTCAGTGTTTTTCATGCTCACGCTGATGACAATTGTTGATGTCATTGCAGGCTTTACTATTACCATAGTTGGCGCAAAGCGCGACTTTGGCTCGTCCGGCGGCATTGCTGGAACGCACTAAAATACTTGTGGTTTACAGGGGGCGTGTCACCGTTACGGGGACGCGCCCCTTCTTACATCAGAAGGAAGAACAGGAACGACGTCATCACCGCAAGATCGAACGTATGCGGCCAATGAAATGACACTTCGCGGCGGCGTGGTTTGAGTTCGGTTGCGAACAGCCGTTTGGCAAAATTCTGCTCACCCTGATTTGGCTGATGCATGTCAACGGCCCCTGTTGCGCCCGCTTTGTCTCGAAGTGAAACACCCGCGAGAGTGCGTGAGGGTCAACTCGCAAGGCGGGTGCCGTAGCGCTTAACTACGCCAGCGCAAGGTCGCCTCTTGAACAGGATTAACAAACGCGCGCTGTGCAGCCGCGGACTCGGCCCACTCTTTTTTGAGACGATGGTACCAGATGGCAGGAATATCCGCGTCCTGGATGAGCATGAGACGCGGGTTGAATTTCAACCCTTCCTTTTGCAGTGTCACCATGTGGCGATCTTGACCCAAAAAAACGCGCGCAATGTGCTGTGCAATGGGTTTGAAGGGGGCGATCCAGCCAATGTTCCAGAAAAATGTCTGTGTGACTTCAGTTTCTTCTGCGGTGAGCGGCGTGCAGGTCGTCAATCCCAACACAGTGTTGCGGCCAGCCTTGATATGCTCGACACGAATGCCCGGCAGCTGAAATGAAATTTCAGTCGAGATATCGCCACCCAGGATTTTGTAAAGTGTGGAATTGCTTGAAGGCTTATGCGTTACCATCGTGAACCCGAGATGGGATGGGGCATATTTTTTTGCTTTGGCGTGAATTGATTTTTGTGAGCGCCACCACCACGCCTTGTGGACAAAAGGGCCGTGAGCGGGGTCCATCAACCCGACAACGGCGTGATCTATTGAGCATGGAAAGAGCTGCGCTTCGATCAATGTGGGCTTTGCTTGGGGCCATAGGGGCAGATCGGGCGGTGCGATTGCCTGAATTGCGGGTTGAGTCTCATCGGGCATATAGACCCAAATCAAGCCATTGCGCTCCGCGATCTGATAGTTGCGCACGTGAATTTTTGAGGGCTCGACGCCTTCCTGACCTACCAGCGACGGGATGTGCGTGCATTGACCGGACGGCTTGAATCGCCAGCCGTGATAGGGGCATTCCACTGTGCCTTGCCGGATTTTTCCGGCGGACAAGGGCACGCCGCGGTGCGGACACAGGTCGCGCAATGCAAAGGGTTCGCCCATTTCTGTGCGGCCAAACAGGACGGGCTCGCCCAGTATGATTTTGCGCAGCAACTTTCCCGGCCTCAAGGCGCTCGCGTGCAACGCGAAATACCAGAGATTTCGTAAGAACTGAGGTGGGTTGATGCCGGATTGGGTCATGGTGGGAGGCGCACAATGCCAAAGCTAACAAAAACATGCAAAGGCACAGAATCGCGCTAAAGTTGCTGAGTTAAGTATGAAGGTGGAAAATGACTTTGGCGGAAATCACGCATCTCAAATATGATTTTCGTGATCATGTTACCATTGTCACGCTGGATAGTCCTGAAGTTCGAAATGCTTTGAATGCGAAGGCTTGTTCTGAGCTTGAGTCTGTTTTCAGATCTATCCAGAGCGATGAGCAGGTGCGGGCGGTATACCGCAGTGCCAGGGGAGCATTTGTGACAATGCGGGAAGCCAGCCATCGCGAAGGGGTGGCAAGTTTTCGCGAAAAGCGGGCGGCGCATTTCAGGGAGCGATGAAGGTGGCGCTTTTCTTCGATCAGGATTGGTTCGACGCCAAGCTACGGGAGCGCGGTGCGACGCGGGAAGACATTGCGCGGCTGCTTCAGCTTACTGCGGATCAAATTTCGGAGATGTGGAAAGACCAGCGCGAACTGCGTGCGGCAGAGGTTTTGGCGCTTGCCAAATTTCTGAACGTTTCGGCGGCTGAGGCCGCTGATCGGGCTGGCGTTTCGACCCCCAAGCCTCCAGACGCTGCAGACGCAAATGCAAGACTCGATGAAATGTGCGAACGGTTGACGCGCATTGAGCGGATGATTGGTGAATTGAAGGCGCTCACACTTTCGTTGAGAACCTAAATTATAGCCGATAACCACGGCCCGCGATGACGGCCGACTGCACTTGCCGATTCATAAGATTGAGCTGTGGATTTTGCGCTGATTTGTGGGGCGGGTTGAAACTGATTGATGACCTGGGTTACGAACGCCGCCGTATGAATGGTTTGCGGTTCGTCATAGGTTGATTTCGCCGTTTGATGAGAAACCTGCGGCGCCCGTAACTCTTCCATCGAAGGTCGCGCTCCCCGTCCTTGCGAACGAGCGGTGTTCCCAACAGGCGCGACGCGACGTGATCCGAAATATGCTGGACGCATCGAAATGGGACATATGGCGCTTATGCGTGTCATTGTATGGGTACACAGCGCAGTGTTTATGCCAGTGGTGGTCGATTTTCTTAAGATTAACAACAGCTTGGCTATAGGAAGCCGAGTAATGCGGTGACTGGCATTTCGGTTTTTTTAAATGTTGGATCGATAGAGTGGGGGCCTCAGCGAGAAGAGGCGAATGCCCTCCGCGTGTTGCGTTTTGGTGGAGAATAGATCGCTGTGTTCGGTCGACTTCAAGCATCCTCTGTCCAACGTCTCACTGATCTCCGCGAGGGAGAGCGCTTGCGTCTGGCGCTCGCTGCGGCCGGAGATCTCGTTTACGACTGGACACCTTCAGACGGGAAAATCGCCTGGACGGGCGACCCGTGCGCTTATCTGGGGTTTGGTGAAAACCCTGCCTTCGAGACAGACAAAAGTTTTCATGCACTGATTGAAGGCGAAGCGGCTGAAGTCCGTCTGCGCATGGCGTTGTCGCCGCCTGAAGACGGGCGGCCATTCAGGCTTGAATACGCTCTCAGAACCGGAAGTGTTCCGCTGTGGGTTGAAGATTGCGGCGTTTGCATTCCAGGGACTGACGGTCAAGCTGAACGTGTCGTGGGCACGGTTCGTAACGTAACGGAGCGCAAATTGCGTGAAGCCAATATTGCCTGGGCCGCCAGTTACGACGAAATGACAGGGCATTTGAGCCGTCTGCGTTTGCGTGAGCGGCTGGCGAAACATCTGGAGCAAACGCCCGCTTCGAACCGGACGCCTGCTGCCTATTTCGTTGTTGCCATCGACGATTTGGCGGTCATCAACGAAACTTACGGTTTTGATATGGCCGATGAAGTGATCGTTGCCATCGGCCGCCGTTTGGCTGAAGCGGCAGGTGCCAGATGCGTTGTTGGGCGCACCGCAGGCAACAAGTTCGGATTGATACTGGAAGGCTGTACTGCCAATGAAATGGCCGAACGCGGTGACGCGCTGAGGCTGGCCGCGCGAAGCCGGGTCATTCCTACGCGAAATGGGGCGGTAAGTGTCAGCGTCACAGTGGGGGCCATAGCATTGCCGCAAGACGCACGTACAAGCCAAGAAGCGATGACGCGCGCCGAAGAGGCGCTGGACCGCGCGAAAGAGTATGGGCGCGATAATTTCTCGGCCTATGCGCACTCGCCGCAGCGCGATTCGATGCGCAAGCGCGCGGTTCTCATCGGTGATCAAATTGTGACAGCCTTGAATGAGAATCGCATCGTGATTGCTTATCAGCCGATCGTTCATGCGCTGAATGGCGAGACCGCCATGCATGAGTGCCTGGTGCGGATCAAGCGGCCAGAGGGTCAAGTCATAGCGGCCGGCGACTTCATTGCGGTTGCAGAGCAACTGGGATTGGTGAGGCGGCTCGACAGGCGCGTGCTTGAGTTGACAATTGAGTCTCTCACCAGAAATCGCGGGGCCTGTTTGACGATCAACGTTTCTGGCATGACCGCGTCGGACCGGCCAACTCTGGAGGACTTTGTCGCCTTTATTGAAGCCCATAAAGATGTGGCATCGCGATTGATCGTTGAGCTTACCGAGACGGCTGCACTTATTGATATTGAAGAGAGCATGCGCTTTGTCAGCCGGATACGCACGCTTGGGGCGCGTGTCGCGATTGACGACTTCGGTGCCGGCTATACGTCGTTCAGGAATCTGCAGGCACTCAAAGTTGACATGGTCAAGCTCGATGGCAGTTTCGTGAAGGGATTGGCCGACAGCCCGGACAACCGGATATTCGTGAGCACGCTTGTCAATTTGGCGAAAAACTTCAACTTGTCGACCGTCGCTGAATGGGTGAGTGACGCCCAAGAAGCAACCATTCTACGCGAATTGGGGGTCGACTATTTCCAGGGCTGGCATTTTGGCAAGCCCGAAGTGGCGGAGCCTTGGGCACAGTTGACCACACCCCGTAAGAGTGGCGGCAGCACATCGGCAGTGCTAGAGACGTGAACTATACCAACGGTGCAGCTGTTGTTCCGCCCAGGAGTTCACATTGAATACAGAATCTCAGACCCCTCGGGTTTGGCAAGGCATCCGGCGTGGGGTGCTCGGGCGGTGCCCGCACTGCGGACAGGGAAGCTTGTTTTTGTCTTATCTCAAAGTGGTGACGAGGTGCTCGTTTTGCGCTCTTGGGCTTGAAGAGTATCGCGCGGATGACGGTCCTGCCCATTTAACAATTTTGATTGTTGGGCATATTTTTATTGCTCCGCTGTTGTTCAGCGAATTCATCCGAACGTGGCCAACCTGGCAAGTGCTGGCAATCATGATTCCAGGGATGATAATGCTGTCCTTGGTGTTGCTACCAAGGGTGAAGGGCGCATTTGTTGGTTTGCAGTGGGCAGTTGGGGATCGTTTCAAGCGTTTAGATTAAAACGGGCATCGCGGCGCTATGATGCCCGGTGGCAGTTTGGTCTGAGAGTCGCCACACGCTGTTTCCAGCTGTGCTTTGGTCAGCCCCAAGACTTTGGACAGATCGGCGCCCTGTAATTGAGCGCCAATCATGTACGCATTCTTGAAGTTTGCACCGTCAAGTTTTGTGCCAGAAAACCACGCCCAATTCAGCCACGCCCGGGAAAAATCTGCGCCCCGGAGGTCAGCTCCTTCCATGCGCGCGCCGGAAAGATTTGCGTAGTGAAAAGTGGCACGCCGAAGATCGGCACCAGTCAAGTTCGCGCCAGCCAGGTTTGCTCCATCAAGTTTGGCATCCGACAAATTTGCCTCGATGAGAACAGCAAGCTGGAAAAATCCGTTCTCGAGGTCGGCCCCCGAAAGATCGCAGCGAATGCACCCGCCAATTTTCGATGTGTCTTTTACCCGCGCAAGATCTTTGCGGTTGGCGGCACTTGCCACGGATACAGCCAGCATGGCCGCACACACCGTGAAAAACAGAAATACGCGAAACTGGGACATTGACCTTCCGGCGGATACGAGTTCGTTGACAGGCTAAAGACTTGTGACTAGCGGCGTCTAGTGCGCAAGAGTGACAATTGACCCTAGTTTCTATTTGCGGCTTGCCAATTCATCGAGTTGACGGCGCATGGCGTCGATTTGAGCCTTTAGCCCATCAATTTCCTCGTCTTGCGTGAAGCCTGCAGCCGGTTCCGTACCGTTAGGTGCCGGGGCCTGCTCATCCCGGTCAGTATTGCGGGCGTTCATGAGGGCGTTGAACGGGCTGAACATCCTGATGGTACGTTCAAACATAGCCATATTCTGACGGGCAATGCCTTCAAAGTCTTTCAGCATATTTTTTCCGCCGAACGTGGGGGAAAGCTGCTCGCGAATGCGCTCGTGATTTTTTGAAAATGAATCCATGCTCAGGTTCAGATAGCCTGGAACCAGGGCTTGCATGCTGTCGCCGTAAAAGCGAATGAGCTGGCGCAGAAACTGGATCGGCAGCAATTGCTGGCCGCCTTTGCCTTCTTCTTCGAAAATGATCTGGGTCAAAACGGAGCGCGTAATGTCATCGCCGGTCTTGGCATCATGGACATTGAATTCCTGTCCGCGTTTGACCATTTCAGCGAGATGATCAAGCGTGACATAACTTGAGGTCGCGGTATTGTAGAGGCGACGGTTTGCATATTTCTTGATCGTGATCGATTCGGCGGTCGGCGTCGTCATGTCCTTAGTACCCTTGTGTCCCAGTGACGGCCTCGGCTCACAGCAAAAGCGGCATTGCTGCGCTGCATGATAGTCGAAATCATCCGCGTTTCCTACCGCAGATGCGTTAAGCCTTGGCTGATTCCGCAGCTTGCACGTCAAATTTGTGATTAAAACGGCAGAAGCGCTTGGCCCCTGAGGGCTCAACGTGTCATTGTCCGTATTAACTTAGATGAAAGCTGGCCCATTTTTTCAGGAGAAAACGCATGACGGATGTCGCAATTGTTGCAGCTGCGCGCACTGCGGTTGGGAGTTTTAACGGCGCTTTTGGGGCCGTACCCGCTCACGATTTAGGCAAGACTGTCATCAAAGAGGTGCTTAAGCGCGCAAATGTGGATCCCAAGGATGTCAGTGAAGTTATCCTTGGACAAATTTTGAGTGCCGCGCAGGGACAGAATCCGGCGCGGCAAGCGTCGATCAATGCGGGCATTCCCGTTGAAGTGCCGGCTTGGGGCGTCAATCAGCTTTGCGGGTCAGGCTTGCGCGCCGCAGCGTTGGGTTTTCAGGCGATCACAAATGGAGATTCTTCGATCGTCGTTGCCGGTGGTCAGGAGTCCATGTCCATGGCGCCTCATGCGGCCTATCTGCGGGCGGGGCAAAAGATGGGCAACCTGGAATTCATAGACACCATGATCAAGGACGGGCTGTGGGACGCTTTCAACGGCTACCACATGGGAAACACGGCGGAGAATGTTGCGCGGGAATGGCAGATCACGCGCGAACAACAAGATCATTTCGCGGTCGCATCCCAGAATAAGGCCGAAGCTGCCCGAAAGTCGGGACGCTTCAAAGACGAGATTGCTGCCGTGACCATCAAAGAGAGAAAGGGCGAGAAAATTGTCGATACGGACGAGTACATTCGCGACGGTGTGACTTACGACAGCCTCAAGGACTTGCGTGCCGCTTTTCTCAAGGAAGGCGGAACTGTGACGGCCGCAAATGCCAGCGGGATCAATGATGGTGCGGCTGCAATTGTTTTGATGAGCGCCAAGGAGGCTGACAAGCGCGGGCTTAAGCCCCTGGCTTTTATCAAGTCATGGGCGCAGGCGGGCGTTGATCCGAAGATCATGGGAACGGGTCCAGTTCCTTCTTCACGGGCAGCGCTGAAGAAAGCCGGCTGGACCGTAAACGATCTGGACCTGATTGAAGCCAACGAGGCATTCGCGGCGCAAGCCTGTGCGGTCAACAAGGACATGGGTTGGGACCCCACCAAAGTGAATGTCAATGGTGGCGCAATTGCTATCGGCCATCCTATCGGCGCTTCTGGCGGGCGAGTACTCGTGACGTTGCTCTACGAGATGCAAAAACGGAACGCGAAGAAGGGCCTCGCCACATTGTGTATTGGCGGCGGAATGGGCATTGCCTTGTGTGTCGAGCGCTGAGTCAGAAACATCATTCCAGGAGGATCAAATGTCGCGAGTTGCTGTGGTTACAGGTGGTACGCGCGGAATCGGAGATGCGATTTCTGTGTCGCTCAAACGGGCCGGTTACAATGTCGCCGCGATTTATGCAGGCAATGACGAGCGTGCGAAGGCTTTCGCCGATAAGCAAGGCATCCTGACGTTCAAGTGGGACGTGGCGAATTATGACCAGTGCATGAAAGGTATCGGCGAAGTTGTGGCAAGGCTTGGACCGGTTGATGTGCTGGTCAACAACGCAGGTATTACCCGCGATTCGACGCTTAAAAAGCAGTCGCGGGCCCAATGGGACGAGGTGTTGGATACCAATCTTGGCGGGTGTTTCAACATGTGCAAGGCTGTTTGGGATGGCATGCTTGAGCGGGGGTTTGGCCGCATCGTCAATATTGGATCCATCAACGGACAAGCGGGACAATACGGACAGGTGAACTACGCGGCAGCCAAGTCCGGCATCCACGGTTTCACCAAGGCTCTGGCGCAAGAAGGCGCGTCGAAGGGGATCACCGTCAATGCCATCGCCCCTGGCTACATGGATACGGATATGGTTGCGGCGGTTCCCGCCAATGTGCTCGAGAAAATCGTCGCGAAAATTCCTGTCGGACGTTTGGGCAAGGCCGAGGAAATCGCTCGCGGGGTCCTGTTTCTTGTCGCCGACGAAGGCGGTTTCGTTACGGGCTCCACGATGTCGATCAACGGCGGCCAGCATATGTATTGAGGCTACAGTCTTCATATAGGTCGAAGCGGTGGGCAGATAGTTGGCCCGCCGTTTTGCTAATCACCTGATCACTTTGGGGCTTGCTGCGGTTGCGTGGCAAGAATGTCTCAGCCTCGGCACAATAACCCGCTATTCAACATGAACGATCTGTTGGCCATCTCCGTGATTAACTCTATGCGCACATAGGGCCACGCCAACCACATTGTTGCCATCTTCGCGGGTGATAGAGGTCGCCTTGGATACATGCGTGAAGATTTTGCAGGGGGCACGAAAAAGTCCGCGGCCTGCTCCGTGATGTGTTTGGAGTGCGAATTTTGCGATTGTTTGGGCGCTCGTTGATCATTTTTTGTGCCGTGCTGGCGAGCGCAGGTGCGATGGTTGCGAACGCGTTTGATCGCGAGTTACCCGTGGTCGCGCATTACAGTTCCGAATATGCGCGCGTGGCCTTTGTTCTGGACCTGTCGGGCGAGGCTCCCAAACTCAAGTTTGATGGCCATGAGGAGATACTCGTTCTGCACTGGGCGCAAGTTGGAGGCGGAGACCGTTTTCTCAAGCGCGACGATGAGATGGTCGTTCTTCGCATCTCGGGATTGGGAGGGGTCACGCTTTTCACTTCAGAGATACCAGGCGGCACGCCGGTAGGGCCCGATCGACGGACAGCCTACCCGCTGGTCCAGGCCATTCCTGCGATAGGTGCAGTGCAAGCTGTGGCCGGAAGTATTATGTCGGTTGTACGTGCAGAAACAGGACAAGAAATTGTCTTCGAATCAAATTGGGATCAAGCGGCGAGAGACCCCGCAGTGCGGGTGCTGTTGTATGATTCCATTCGAAATACCGGCAGCGCGCTGATCAACTGGATCAGGCTGGGACCTGGCCGCCGTGCTGCAGGCCGAAGTCTGCGGCGGACACGCTTTATGCTTAGCTCAGGGCCGGGGGCCTATCGGCAGGGCGACGTGTTCATCGTTACATTTGGCACCGGGCAAGGCATTAGGGGCAGGCCCTCTTCATATGTAATTTTCCGGCAGCTTGCGCAGTTTGGACGATAGAGCGGTCCGGGAGGGCTCCACCCGACCACGCGCTCAGAATTCGTCTTTCCGGCGGCGGATTTCTGCGAACACAGTGACATCGTCTGCGTTGTCCATGCCGAGTGATTTGCGCAGTTCTTTGCTGGACGGGCGCAAGAACGGATTCGTTTCGCGTTCAATGCCGATCGTCGACGGGATTGTTGGGAGACCTTGCTTTCGCAGGCTATCAACTTCGATCATTCGCGTTTTCAGTGCTTCATTGTTTGGTTCAAGGGTCAGGGCAAACCGTCCGTTGGACTGGGTGTATTCGTGGCCGCAAAATACGCGGGTGTCGGCCGGCAATTTTGCCAATTTTGAAAGGCTTTCCCACATCTGCGCGGGAGTTCCTTCAAAAAGGCGGCCGCAGCCCATGGCGAACATGGTGTCACCGGTAAATACCGCTTTGTCGGCTTCAAACCAAAACGCGATGTGAGCGCGCGTGTGAGCGGGAATGTTCAGGACGCGCACAATCTTGACGCCTATTGCCAGCAGTTCACCTTCGCCAACGCCGGTATCTATTCCAGGAATGCGGTCAGCGTCGGCTTTTGGTCCTATGATGCGGGCTCCCGTCTTTTCCTTGAGTTCAAGGTTGCCGCCGGTGTGGTCGAAGTGGTGATGGGTGTTCAAAATGTGAGTTAGCTTGAGATTGTGATGGGCCAGTGCTGCAAGAATCGGAGCGGCTTCCGATGGATCAGCGACAGCGACTGTTCGTGTGGCTGGTTCATGGATCAAATAGGCATAGTTGTCGCTGAGGCACGGCACGATATGAATGTTCAGCATCGTTAACTCGAGATGTTGTAGGCAGCGAGTGCCGCCATGTTGACAATGTCACTCATTTTGGCACCCAGGGGCGCGATTTGTACCGACTTTGACAACCCGACCAAGAGAGGGCCGATGACGGTGGCGCCGCCGATCACCTCGGTCATGGTGGTTGCGATCGAAGCTGAATGGATGGCCGGCATGATCAGAACGTTTGCGGGCCCCCGCAGGCGGCAAAACGGATAGCGCGCCATGCGTTCGAGGTCGAGGGCAATATCGGCGTTCATTTCACCGTCATACTCGAAATCTACACGGCGCCTGTCCAGAATGTCTACGGCTTCGCGCACACGTTGCGAGCGCTCGCCCCAGGGTTGGCCGAATGTGGAATAGGCCAGCAAGGCCACACGGGGTTCATAGCCAAACCGCCGGGCAACGGCTGCGGTTTGAACCGTAATATCTGCAAGTTCTTCGGATGACGGCATTTCGTGCACGTTGGTATCGGCGACGAAAACGGTGCGGCCGCGGTCAAGTATGATGGAGACACCGATGACGCGCTCACCAGGCTTGACATCGATCACGTTGCGAACATCGGCAAGGGCGACGGAATAGTGGCGCGTTACTCCTGTGACCATTGCATCGGCATGCCCGGCGGCGACCACAGAGGCCGCGAAGACGTTGCGGTCATAGGTGACCTGGCGCAGGCAGTCGCGGTAGAGCTGGCCTTGGCGCTGCTTTCGATTATAGAGCGCTTCTGCATATTGTTGTGTGCGCGGGCTCTCGCGGCCGAAAAGTATTTCGAGGTCGATGACATCTTCTATCCCTGAGCGGCGTGCCGTTTCGCGTATGCGTTCGGGGTTGCCGACCAAGATCGCTTTTCCGAGGCCTGAGTTTTGATACGACAGCGCCGCGCGAATGACGGCTTCTTCCTCGCCTTCGGCAAAAACGATACGTTTTGGCTCCATCCTCACCCGTGCGACGACACGTTGCACGATGGAAGCAACGGGGTCGAGACGCGATGCAAGTTCGTTGGCGTAACGGTCCAAATCGGCGATCGGCTTTTGCGCGACGCCCGATGCCATAGCAGCTTTCGCAACCGCAACTGGAACTCTTGAAATCAATCGCGGATCGAATGGAACCGGAATTATATAGTCGGGACCGAATTTTGGCCGGGTCGTGTGATAGGCTGCGGCGACTTCGTCCGGCACGTCTTCGCGTGCCAGCTCTGCCAGGGCAAGAGCCGCCGCGATTTTCATTTGGTCATTGATTGTACGGGCGCGCACGTCGAGGGCGCCCCGGAAAATATAGGGAAACCCCAAGACGTTGTTGACCTGGTTTGGATAGTCGGAGCGGCCCGTTGCTACAATGGCGTCAGTGCGAACCGTTGCTACTTCTTCCGGAGTTATTTCAGGGTCGGGGTTGGCGCAGGCGAATATGATGGGGTTTGGAGCCATCGACTTGATCATGTTGGGGGTGACAGCGCCTTTGACTGACAGCCCCAGGAACACGTCGGCGCCGACCAGAGCTTGTGTCAGTGTTCTGGACTTGGTTGCGACCGCGTGGGCTGATTTCCATTGGTTCATGCCTTCGGTGCGACCCTTGTAGATCACGCCTTTGGTGTCGCAGAGAATGACGTTTTCGTTTTGCATGCCCATGGCTTTGATGAGCTCAAGACAGGCGATGCCGGCAGCGCCGGCGCCATTGACCACCATTTTTGTGGTCTTGATGTCGCGCCCTGTCAGATGCAGGGCGTTTATCATACCAGCTGCTGTGATGATTGCCGTGCCGTGCTGGTCGTCATGAAAAACGGGTATCGACATCAATTCACGCAAGCGCTGCTCTATGATGAAGCAGTCCGGCGCTTTGATGTCTTCAAGATTTATGCCGCCAAAGGTTGGCCCCAAAAACCGGACGCAGTTTACGAATTCGTCAATGTCGTTCGTATCGACTTCGAGGTCGATGGAATCGACATCCGCAAATCGCTTGAAGAGAACGGCCTTGCCTTCCATGACGGGCTTGGATGCCAATGCCCCAAGGTCCCCCAATCCAAGAATTGCCGTGCCATTGGATATTACGGCGACGAGATTGCCCTTGGCTGTATATTCATAAACTGTGGACGGATCTTCGGCGATGGCGCGAACGGGTACTGCGACACCCGGGGAATAGGCGAGGCTTAGATCGCGCTGGGTCGCCATGGGCTTCGTCGCCCGGATTTCGATCTTGCCAGGCTTGGGGTGAGCGTGAAAGAGAAGCGCTTCTTGATCTGTAAATGGGCGTTTTTTCGACATGGGTTCACAGCGGTCCGCAAGCCGTATCGGGACAGGGTGCCCCGGCGCCGGGCCGTTTCCTCAACTGCCTGAATACAGTCGGCCGCCCCTCGGGCACAAGGGCGGGTTTTGAGCCGTGGGCACCCAGGAGAAACCGGCTTTGAGCCAAGGGTTGGTACCAGCGAGCGCGAACCAAAGCGCTACGCCGATGATGGTGCAGTATTTGGCAATCAAACAGGCGCATGCGGATTATCTGCTGTTCTATCGCATGGGGGACTTCTATGAGCTGTTTTTCGACGATGCTGTGCAGGCGTCGGCTGCGTTAGACATTGCGCTCACCAAACGTGGAAAGCATCTGGACGCCGACATTGCGATGTGCGGCGTACCCGTGCATTCCGCAGAGGGCTATCTTCTGACGCTCATTCGCAAGGGTTTCAAAGTTGCCATTTGCGAGCAGACAGAAGACCCCGCTGAGGCGAGGAAGCGGGGATCAAAGTCAGTTGTCGCGCGGGAGGTTGTGCGCGTTGTTACTCCAGGAACATTGACCGAGGATCAGTTACTGGTTGCGCGACGGCACAACTATCTGGCGGCTCTTGCCCAGGTGGGCGGGGTCTTTGGTGTGGCGTGGGTTGATATTTCGGACGGTGTATTCCACGTCATCAGCGTCGAAGGACCTGCGCTTCAGGCATTGATTGCCCGGGTCGAGCCTGCTGAATTGCTGGTGCCGCAAGGCGCTGCAAGGCATGAATCCATTGCCGATATCGTTCGTGAGCTGGGGCCGCGTGCAACGATTGCTCCAAACATCAAATTTGATTCCGAAGCCGGTGAGCGGCTGCTCAAGTCGCATTTCAAGGTTGTGGGCCTGGATGCATTCGGTTCATTTTCGCGTGCCGAGATTGCAGCGGCTGGGGCCGTGCTCGCCTATCTGGAGCTCACACAAAAAGGACAGCTGCCCGCCCTACGTCCGCCACGCCAACATGCACAAACAAGTGTCATGGCCATAGACGCTGCGACACGGCGTAATCTGGAACTTGTCGAGACGCTTTCGGGCGGCACGCAAGGCAGTCTGCTGGCGACGATCGACCGGACCTTGACGTCTGCAGGCGGTCGAGAGCTTGCAGACTGGATTCAGGCGCCGCTCTCAGATGTCACCGCAATCAACGCCCGGTTGGATGGTGTTGAACACTTCAGCCGCAGATCCGATGCGCGTGACACCACGCGTGGTGTACTGCGGCGCATGCCGGACATTGCGCGGGCTCTGGCGCGCTTGTCGGCTGGGCGTGGTGGCCCACGCGACCTGGGTGCGATTCGTGAAGGGCTGGCACATGCGTTTGGCCTTGTGGATGCCGTAACGCGGGGTGGAGATGAGCTCCAGCCCGTAGCTCACGCTGTAGACGGTGATTTGCGCCGGCTTTCCGATGCGCAGAATTTGTTAGCACCGTTGGCGCAGCAGCTGATGTTGACCTTGGGGCCGGACCTTCCGCTTTTGGCGCGAGATGGCGGGTATATCGCGAGCGGGGCGCATCAGCGCCTGGACGAGGCCAAGCGCCTTCGCGACGACGCACGCAAAGTGGTTGTTGATCTTGAATCGCGGCTGAAGGCAGCGACAGGAATTTCTTCCTTGAAGGTGCGGCACAACAACGTCCTTGGCTACCACATCGAGATTACCACGGCGAACGCCGAGAAACTGAAGTCCAGTCCGACAGGCCAGAGCTTTATTCATCGTCAAACGACCGCCCAGGCCCAGCGGCACACAAATGAGGAATTGTCGGATTTGGCTTCGCGGATCGCCGATGCTGCGGGGGAGGCACTTGCCATTGAGGTGTCGTTGTTTGATCTCATGGTCGATAGCGTTAGAGCTCATTCGGCGGAACTCAGTATCATTGCAGCGGTCGCGGCCAAGATCGATGCGCTCTCGGCGCTGGCAGAGCTTGCCGTGGAAGAGAGTTTCGTGAGGCCAAAACTCACCACGGAATTGGAGTTTTCGATATTGCGAGGCCGGCATCCGGTCGTCGAAGCGGCGCTCAAGCGACAAGCGCAAGGGTTCGTGGCCAATGACTGTGACCTTTCTTCTGGAGGTGTGGGCCGGTTATGGCTGGTAACCGGCCCCAACATGGCCGGAAAATCCACTTTCCTCCGGCAGAACGCCCTGATCGTGATTATGGCGCAAGCAGGGTCGTTCGTTCCGGCACAGTCTGCGAGAATTGGCGTGGTCGACCGGCTGTTCAGCCGTGTGGGCGCCGCCGACGACCTGGCGCGGGGCCGTTCGACATTTATGGTGGAAATGGTCGAGACGGCTGCGATTTTGAATCAGGCGACAGACCGGTCATTGGTTATTCTTGATGAAATTGGGCGGGGGACTGCAACTTTTGATGGGTTATCGATTGCCTGGGCAACGGTTGAGCGGCTGGCTCAAGTCAACCGGTCCCGGGCATTGTTTGCCACACATTATCATGAACTCACTGGCTTGGCTGAACGGCTCGAGAGCGTTGCCAATGTCACTGTGCGGGTGAAGGAGTGGCAGGGGGGTATTATCTTTTTGCATGAAGTTTCTGCCGGCGCTGCGGACCGGTCCTATGGTATTCAAGTGGCGAAGTTAGCGGGCCTGCCAGCCGATGTTTTGAAGCGCGCGCACGAGGTTTTGCAGGCACTCGAACAAGGCGACAACGGGCGCCGGGCCAAGACACTGGTCGATGATTTGCCGCTGTTTGCGGCGGCTTGTGCGCCTGCAACCCAGCCCCAGTTCACGCGCATGGAAGCCAAGCTTAAGGCGCTGAATGTAGATGAACTTTCCCCCCGGGAGGCGCTACAATTGGTTTATGAGTTGAAGGCGCTTGCACATGACAAAAGCAAAGATATTTCCGGCTGAGGGGGGCTGCACCTGCCGGGCGATCCGGTATCGCATGATCAGTAGGCCACTGTTTGTACATTGTTGCCATTGTACCTGGTGCCAGCGCGAGTCGGGCGCTGCATTCGCTCTCAACGCAATGATCGAAGCAAATCGAATTAAACTTTTCAGTGGTGAACCGGAAACCGTGAAGATTTCGTCGAACAGCGGTAAAGGGCAAAAATTTGTTCGCTGTCCTCGGTGCCGTATCGCAGTTTGGAGCCACTATGCTGGCGCGGGTCTGAAGGTCGCGTTCGTGAGGGTCGGAACGCTGGATCGTCCAGATCACTGTCCGCCGGACATTCATATTTTTACAGCCTCAAAGCAGAAATGGATCGTGATTCCTCCTGACGCGCACGCAATGCACGGGTACTACAAGGCCGACAAGTACTGGCCAGCTGCGAGTTTGAAGCGGCGCGCAGCGATGATGGGTTCCAAGCATGACTGAGGACACATGCGACAGCATTCCCGGCATGAGATTGAGACGTGCCCTGACTGCGCTGGCGCAGGAGCAAGGTTCCGACGTAGCGCGATTGCGCGTGGCCACATTGCCGCTTTTCAAACAGGCGCTGACCGATGCCCGGTCAAAAATGCGGGCCACTCTTGAAGCAGGAGGCTCAGGGCTTGAAAGCGCGCATGGCCTGGCTTTGGCGATGGACCTTCTCATTCACGTGCTTTACGATTTTACGACCAAGCACGTCTTCTATGCACAAAACCCCACGGAGTCCGAGCAGCTATCGGTTGTTGCCGTCGGCGGATATGGACGCGGGGCATTGGCGCCGGGCTCGGACATCGATCTACTGTTTTTGCTGCCTTACAAGCAAACGGCATGGGGAGAGAGTGCGGTTGAGTACATGCTCTATGTCTTGTGGGATCTTGGTCTGAAAGTCGGACACGCCACACGCTCAATCGAAGAGTGCCTGCGACTTGCAAAAGCAGATCACACCATTCGAACTTCCGTGCTGGAGGCGCGTTTTGTTTGCGGACATCGGACGCTGTTCGACACCTTGAAAATACGGTTTGCAAAAGAGGTTGTCGCCGGATCGGGCAATGACTTTGTAGAAGCAAAACTCAATGAACGCAGGCGCCGTCACGCTTCAACAGGAGAAAGCCGCTATCTTGTTGAGCCCAACGTTAAAGACGGCAAGGGGGGCTTGCGGGACCTCCATACGCTGTACTGGATCGCGAAGTATTTGTATCGTGTTGAAACTGTGGCAGAACTTGTGCAAGCGGGGTTCTTGACGGACGACGAGCACAAGGCATTTGCCGACGCGGAAGAGTTTCTATGGCTCGTGAGATGTCACTTGCATCTCGTGGCCGGCCGGGCGGAAGAGCGGCTGACCTTCGACTGTCAAATCGACATCGCCAAACGGTTGGGATTTGAAGATCTGGGCGGGGAGCGCGGCGTCGAGCGTTTCATGCAACGCTATTTCCTGAACGCCAAAACGGTTGGAGACCTGACGCGCATATTTTGTGCGGCGCTGGAGAGCCAAAACAGAAAGTCCTGGCCCTCATTTGGACGCATGATCCCGGGTATTGGCCGATGGCGTGCCGGAGCGGACGGGTTTTTTGTCGAGCAAAACCGTGTCAATATAGATGGTGCCGAGGTGTTTCGCGATCATCCCGTCAACTTGCTGAGACTGTTTCACATCGCCAACCAGAAGGGTGTTGACATTCACCCTGATGCCTTGCGGTTTGTGACGCGCGGCCTGTCGCTGATAGATGACAGGCTTATGAATGATCCGGAGGCAAACAAATTGTTTCTTGATCTTTTGAGTTCGCGAAAAGATCCCGAGCGCGCATTGCGGCAGATGAATGAAGCGGGCGTGTTCGGTGCGTTCGTGCCCGACTTCGGGCGCATCGTGGCCAAGATGCAATTCAACATGTATCACCACTATACGGTCGATGAACATTTGATCCGTGCCATCGGACATTTGGCCAAGATTGAGCGGGGTGAGTACAAAGAGGAGCATCCTCTCGCGAATGAAATCATTCACAAGGTCCTGTCGCGCGAAGTTCTTTATGTGGCCATGCTGTTGCATGATATTGCCAAGGGCCGTGAAGGGGATCATTCCGAAGCCGGAGAGGATGTCGCGCAAACGCTGTGTCCGCGCCTGGGGTTGACACCTGCCGAGACTGAGACAGTTGCCTGGCTGGTGCGCAATCATTTGGTGATGAGCGATGTTGCGCAGAAACGCGACCTCTCTGATCCCAAAACCATCAGGGATTTTATTGCAGTTGTTCAGTCTCCGGAGCGGCTTCGCCTGTTGTTGTGTTTGACTGTCGCCGATATCCGGGCTGTTGGTCCTGGGGTGTGGAACGGATGGAAGGGCCAGCTGTTACGCCAGCTTTACTACGAGGCTGAAGCACAAATGTCCGGGGGTTTCAGTGCCAGTGCCCGGCCGCAGCTGGTCGCGCGCGCGAAACAGGAGTTTTCGCAACGCCTCGCCACCTGGAGCGACGACGAGCGGGAGCGTGCGCTGGCGCGTCATTACGATGCGTATTGGCTGGCGCTCGATCCAGACACACATCAAACACAAGCCGAGCAGATACGGGCTGCGGAAGTTGCGCAAGACGGCCTGAGCATGGCGGTGAAGACAGATGCGTTTCGTTCGGTGACCGAACTGTCAATATATACGGAAGATCACCCTGGGCTATTTTCGCAGCTCACGGGTGCAGTTGCCATGTGCGGCGCCAACATTGTCGATGCAAAAATCTTTACAACCACCGACGGCATGGCGCTTGATTTGTTTTCGATACAGGACAGTCAGGGGCAGCCGGTCACGGACGCCCGGCACATCGAGCGCTTGCGGCAAACGGCAAAGCGGGTTCTCAACGGTGATATCGTGCCCCGAAGCGTGATCGACGCGCGGCAGGTCCGGCGGCGTGAAGAGGCCTTTCGTGTCGAGCCACAAGTGCTGATCGACAACAACGCGTCTGATTCGTACACGGTGGTTGAAGTCAATGGGCGGGACCGGCCTGGACTGCTCCATGATCTGACAAGGGCCTTGTTCGTGGCGAGGCTCTCCATCCATTCAGCGCAAATCACGACCTATGGCGAGCGGGCCGTTGACGTATTTTACGTGAAGGATGTTTATGGGCTGAAAGTCACGCACCCTCAGCGCATCGAGGAAGTCAGAATGCGCGTGCTCGAAGCCTTGGGAGATGGCGGGGTCCGGGTGCAAAGGCGGGGGCGCCAGCCTGCCAAAGGTTAAGGGCCGGGGCTGTTGCTCTTGCTGGACAAGGCCATAGTGGAGCATAAGGCGCCGGAGTTGGTTATATATGGAATTGGAATATCGGCGATGAGCGGCGCACACGAGAATCTGGTTTTTTCAGGTATGCAGCCGACGGGCAATTTGCATCTTGGCAATTATCTGGGTGCGATCCGAAACTGGCTCAAGCTGCAAGAGCAATACCGCTGTGTCTATTGCATCGTAGACATGCATGCCATCACCATGGATTACGATCCGAAGCAGCTGGCGCATGCGACGCGCGAAGTGGCCGCTGCCTATATCGCAAGTGGGGTCGATCCAAAACGTTCTATCGTTTTTGCGCAAAGCCAAAACAGCATCCATGCCGAACTTGCTTGGATTCTCAATTGCGTGGCGCGTGTCGGGTGGCTGAACCGTATGACGCAATTCAAGGACAAGGCAGGCAAAAACCGCGAAGCGATGAGTGTGGGGCTTTATACGTACCCCGTGCTGATGTCGGCAGATATTCTGGCCTACAAAGCAACGCACGTGCCGGTTGGGGACGATCAAAAACAGCATGTGGAGCTGGCGCGGGATATTGCCCAGAAGTTCAACAATGATTTCGGCGTGGATGACTTTTTTCCGTTGCCGGAACCTTTTATCACCGGACCGGCGACGCGGGTGATGAGTTTGCGCGATGGCAGTGCCAAAATGTCAAAATCGGATGCATCGGACTATTCGCGAATCAACCTAACCGATGACGCCGACACGATCGTGCTCAAGTTCAAAAAAGCCAAGTCCGATCCACTTCCGTTACCGGAAACTGAAGCGGATCTGGCAGGGCGTCCGGAAGCGGAAAATCTGCTGTCTATTTACTCCGCGTTTGCAGAGCGCCCGCTGTCTGGCGTGATCGAAGAATTTCGCGGGGCGCAGTTTTCGACTTTAAAGAACGCTCTTTCAGAAATTGTCGTGTCAAAGCTAGCGCCGATTGCCGCTGAAATGCGCCGGTTGCTGGCTGATCGCGAAGAGCTGGACCGATTGTTGCGCGAAGGCGCTGGCCAGGCGCGGGCGATTGCGGAGCCCATCCTTGCCGATGTCAGGCGCATCGTCGGGTTTGCGGTTTGATGGGGACCCCGCATGACAACGAGAGGGTAGGTCCCATGCCGGACACGTCAACCCAGAGTGCCGTTCAATTGCAACGCGGGCGCAAATTTCTTGTCGTTGTCGACAAATCGCCCGAGCACAAAAAGGCTCTGCGCTATGCCGCACGTAGAGCTCAGCATACGGGCGGGCATACGTCTTTGCTGATCGTGGTGTCGCCTGCGGACTTTCAGCATTGGCGTTCGGTCGAAGACGCGATGCGTGAGGAAGCCATGAGTGAGGCCGAACGCTTACTCTATGAGGCCGCTAGCCATGTGCACGAACTCTCTGGGCAGTATTCCGAAGTGCTTGTACGCGAAGGCAAGGCGCGCGACGTATTGCTGGCATTGTTGAAGGAAGACCCTGACATCATGGTTTTGGTGCTGGCTGCGGGAACGGGACGCGAAGGTCCGGGTCCGCTTGTTTCGTATGCCGCCCAGCAGGCGCAGCTGGCCTATCCGATACCAGTCACAATTGTGCCTGGAGGGCTAAGCGATGAGATGATCGATGCTTTGGCTTAACCGTTTTTAATGGCTCGATTGCCGCAGTTCCGGCTTCGCCTCCAACTTATTGAGGCGCACTTGAGACTGAAGAGGTTGTTTCAAAGCGAATGGGGGCCTATTTAAAGCCTTGCTGGAACCGCTCAAAGAGACTTCGATGTTTATCCAAACTGAATCAACGCCTAACCCCGCTACCCTGAAGTTCTTGCCTGGCAGATCTGTGCTTGGACAAGGGGCTGCAGATTTTCCCTCACGCGAGTCGGCCCAGAAGTCGCCGCTTGCACGAAGCCTTTTCGAGGTTGACGGTGTTTCGGGCGTTATGTTTGGTCCCGATTTCATTACAGTCACCAAATCGGGCAACGACTGGCCGCACCTCAAGCCCATGATTCTGGGCGTTATAATGGAACATTTCACCAAGGGATTGCCTGTTGTTGAGGGTGAAGTTCAGCCGGCTCTTGCTGCGGAAGACTACGATCCGCAAGACGAAGCGATTGTGGTGCAAATCAAGGAATTGCTGGAGACCCGCGTGCGGCCCGCCGTTGCGCAAGATGGCGGCGACATCGTGTTTCGTGGATTTGAGAGCAAGTCAGGAACGGTGTTTTTGAATTTGCGTGGTTCGTGTGCAGGATGTCCATCGTCAACGGCAACGTTGAAAAACGGTATTGAGAACATGCTGCGCCACTACATTCCAGAAGTGAATGCGGTGGAAGCCGTAGCGGTCTAGGCACATCGGTTTCAGGTCTCTAAACTTGTGAGGGCTAAGTTGCACCACGCCATTTCAGACGACGCGCTTGATCAATTGTTTCGTGCCGCACGCACTCAGAACGCGTGGCAGACTAAGCCGGTTTCACAGACGCTTTTGCATGCACTCTACGATCTCATGCGCATGGGGCCAACGAGCGCCAACTGCTCCCCTGCGCGGCTTGTTTTCATTACCACTCCAGAAGGCCGCGAGCGTATCAAACCGTTTTTAGCACCGAACAACGTCGCAAAAGTGATGCAAGCACCGGTGACAGTGATTATCGGACATGATTTGGAATTTTATGAAAAGCTGCCGCACCTGTTTCCCCATGCGGACGCGCGCAGTTGGTTTGTGGGCAACGAGAAATTGATTCAATCGACGGCTTTTCGAAATGGCACACTGCAGGGCGCTTATCTCATCATGGCGGCCCGCGCTGTGGGTCTGGATTGCGGGCCGATGTCCGGTTTTGACAATGAAGGCGTCGATAAGGCGTTTTTCTCCGGTGGCGCCATCAAATCCAATTTCATTTGTGCCCTTGGATACGGTGATCCAAGCGCTGTTTTCCCCCGATCGCCGCGTCTGACTTTTGACGAGGCCTGCCAGATCATATGATTGATCGGCTGGTGCTAGCCTTCGACACGTCATTTGGCCCTGTGAGTGCGGCTCTGGCGACATTGGATGGTAAAGTTATCGCCAGCGCGGCAGCGGATAACCCGGCAGGGACGCAGGCTGAAACCTTGCCGCCACTCGTGGCGCAGTTGTTCAAAGATGCTGGAGCTTCGTTTAAACAATTGAGCCGCGTTGCGGTAACGGTGGGACCAGGTGCCTTTACGGGCGTGCGCGTTGGGCTTGCATTTGCAAAGGGGTTGCATCTGGCGACGGGCGCCGAATTATTGGGACTGTCAACGCTCGACTGTCTGGCGGCGCAGGTGGCAACAAGCCATCCAAATTGTAGTGTGGGCGTGGTGATCGATGCCAAACGAGGAGAGGTCTACACTATAGCAACCGATCCTGGTGGCCGAGTGATGTTGCCTGCAGCGTTAATGGCCATCGATGACGCCAAGCGGGCCATAGGCCTGGTATTGCTGGCGCCATGCATCTTGACCGGTACTGGTGCGGTATTGTTGCATGGTTTGACCTGTGCCGCGACAGTGGTTGACGCAGGGCGCATTGATGCAAAGCTTATGGCCGTTCGTGCAGGAACATTGAGCCCGCATCTTTTCCCTCCGACTCCCGCCTATCTGCGGGCGCCGGATGCGCGATTGCCAGTATGAGTGAGGTGTTTCGAATTTGGCCTGGCAGCAAAGGAGACAGCGCGGACCTTGCGCGCCTTCACGCGGCCGCGTTTTCGGATACGTGGCCGGAGCCAGCCTTTGCATCCCTGCTTGAACGAGATGGTGTTGCAGTGTTTCTGGGCGCGCGTGAAGACACAGCCGGCGCAGAAGGGTTCATTCTGTTTCGAGCTGTCGCCGACGAAGCCGAAGTCTTGACCTTTTGTGTTCAGTTGGGCGCGCGACGAGCGGGGCTTGGGCGAGCGTTGCTAGACACGGCGGAACAATTTTTGCGGGCAAGTGGAATTGTGAAGATGTTTCTCGAGGTCAACGAGGCCAATGTTTCAGCAGTGCTACTATACCAGCGGTTTGGGTTTTTGACCGTTGGGCGGCGCGCGGCCTACTATCAGAATGGCCTCGAGGCCTCCGATGCATTGGTTATGAAGAAAATGCTGAGTAATGTCCTGCTTCCGCCAAACACAGGAATGGACTACAAGGGCCCATGATGGCTTGGGTGAGTGATGGACAGGATTGAAAAGCTGTGCGTTGAAAAAGGTCTGCGCATGACCGGGCAGCGCCGCGTCATCGCTCGCGTTTTGTCGGAATCAAATGATCATCCTGATGCAGAGGAGCTGCACAGGCGAGCGTCATCTATTGATCCGCATATCAGTATTGCGACCGTGTATCGTACGGTGAGGCTGCTGGAAGAATCCGGAATATTGGAACGTCATGATTTTCGTGATGGCCGTTCACGCTATGAAGAAATGCCGGATGAGCATCATGATCATCTCATTGATGTGCAGACAGGTAAGGTCATCGAATTTCACAATGATCAAATTGAAGAATTGCAACGGCTTGTGGCCGAGAAATTGGGCTACAAACTCGTTGATCACCGGTTGGAGCTCTACGGCGTGGCGTTGGACATTTCGAGTGTGGGCGCCAAGCCGGGTTCAAAGAAATAGGACGCATTGTTCATGCAAACGCTGCGGGGAGTTGGAATTGCGATCGGGTTCATAGCGCTGACGGCGGCTTTCGTGCCTGTGCAATGGCTGGCGCTCCGGTTCAAATTTCAGCTGGCCGACACCCTGCCAGTGCAGTTCGCGCGCGGGTTATGCAGGTTGATCGGAATTCGTGTTGAGACTTATGGCCGGCCGTGCCGTGAGCGTGGTGTTCTATTGGCCTGCAATCACACGTCTTATCTGGACATGCCGGTGCTCGCGGCGGTTATTCCTGTTTGCTTTGTCGCAAAATCTGAAGTGGCGAAGTGGGCGTATTTTGGAACATTGTCGCGGCTGGTGCGCACCGTATTTGTCGATCGGGAGCGGCGCAGTAAGGCTGGCGAACAACGGGATGCAATACGAGAGCGGCTGGAAGCCGGCGGTACCATCGTTTTGTTTCCCGAGGGCACATCGAATGATGGCAATCGGGTGTTGAGTTTCAAGAGTGCGTTGTTGGGGGCCGCGAACTCGATGGTCATCGATGCGTCGGGGCAGAAGCGGCGCGTGCTTGTGCAACCAGTGTCGCTTGCCTATACGCGACTTCACGGCATGCCGATGGGGCGTGAATTCAGGCCGTTCTTTGCATGGTATGGCGGCATGGATTTGGTGCCGCATCTGTGGCAGGTTTTCTGCCTGGGCCCCATCGATGTTATGGTGCACTATCATCATCCGATCACGGTTGATCAGTTTCCTTCGCGCAAAGAGTTGACGGCGGAATGTGAGCGGTTGGTGGCCGCAGGGGTTACGCACGCGCTTGCCGGAAGGCCCGGTGCCGTGGGTCCTGCCTATGAAGATGAGCCAATTGAACTTCCGCCAATTCAAGATAATGGTTTAGAGGCTGATTTAGCTTGAGTTTGCGGGGGGCTTGGCGGATAAGTCCGGCCGATTTTCGCCCAACCCATCCACCAGTCTGAGTGTCGTGAGCCGTAAACTTTTCATCAAGACCTATGGTTGCCAGATGAACGAGTATGATTCCGCCAGGATGGCGGATGTTATGGCGCCGCATGGCTATACGCTGGTCGATACAGCCGATGGCGCTGATATGGTTGTGCTCAACACCTGCCACATTCGCGAAAAGGCCGCCGAGAAGGTCTATTCCGAACTTGGCCGATTGCGCGCGCTCAAGCTATCGCGTGAAGCGCAAGGCGAGAGCCTGATTGTTGCAGTGGCGGGCTGCGTTGCACAGGCCGAAGGCGAAGAGTTGATGCGTCGCGCCAGCGTGGTGGACATCGTGATGGGCCCGCAGGTTTATCATCGCTTACCCGAGATGGTCGCAAAGGTTTCGCGAAGTGGAAAGGCGATTGATACCGAGTTTCCAGTTGTCGACAAATTCGATTCATTGCCGGCTAAACGATTGGTCAATGGACCTTCTGCGTATCTCACTGTGCAGGAAGGGTGTGACAAGTTCTGTACATTTTGCGTTGTGCCCTACACGCGTGGCGCCGAGTATTCCAGGCCAGTTGCCCAGATTGAAGGCGAAGCCCGCCGCCTAATTGAGACTGGTGTTCGCGAAATTACTCTGCTTGGGCAAAACGTCAACGCGTATCACGGCATTGGGGATCGTGGCGAAATCGCAGGGCTTGGAAAATTGATTCAGCAGTTGGCGCGCATCGATGGTTTGCAGCGCCTGCGCTATATGACCAGCCATCCCCGCGATATGGGTGATGACCTGATTGAGGCGCATGCCAGCGAGGAAAAGTTGATGCCCTTTTTGCATTTGCCGGTGCAATCGGGTTCGGACGCAATTTTGGAAGCTATGAACCGTGGACATTCGTGCGACGACTACCGGCAACTCATTGCGCGTATTCGCGCGGCCCGGCCAGACATCGCGCTGTCGTCGGATTTTATTGTGGGGTTTCCGGGTGAGACCGATTCTGATTTTGAAGACACGCTTGAGCTTGTTCGCGAAACAGGGTTCGCGCAGGCTTACACGTTCAAATATTCGCCCAGACCAGGCACGCCAGCCGCCGCAGCGCGTGGACAAATTCCAGAAGACGTGAAATCACAACGGCTTGAGAGGCTGCAGGCCTTGTTGCTGTCTCAATCCGCGCAGTTCGCGGCGGCAAGTGTCGGGCAAACTTTGGATGTGTTGCTAGAAAAGCCGGGCCGGCACACAGGGCAGATCATCGGGCGCAGTCAGTATTTGCAATCCGTTCATGTGACGGCGCCGGAAATGAAGATTGGAGAAATTGTTCGCGTGAAAGTGATTGCTGCAATGACAAACAGTCTGAAAGCCGAGGTCGTTCCGGAATTTTCGCCGCGAGCGGCAGCGCAGTGACCACCAAATCGAAACGGACGGGTCAGGACGCACAGGTCTCGCAAGTGGAGTTCGGCGAGAACGCTGTTCTTGCCCGGGTGGTGGGTCCGCACAACCAGCATCTGGTCGAGATCGAACGGAAGCTCGAAATTGAAATTGTTCATCGCGGCAACCGCCTAACGATTCATGGGCCCGCGAACTCGCGTGCGCACGGCGCGCAGGTTTTGCGCGATCTCTATGCCTACGCCGACCGCGGTCACGAAATTTCCATCACCGATGTGGATCGGGCGATCAGGCTTGGATTGGGTGGCGATTCAGTTGTGGCGAGTTCAAGTTCGGTATCGACGCCAAAGCGCACTATCCGGCCGCGAACGCCCGGACAGGCCCGGTATGTCGAAGCGCTGACCAAACACGATTTGGTGCTGGGCCTGGGGCCTGCCGGTACGGGTAAAACGTATTTGGCCGTTGCCGCAGGCGTGAGCATGCTGGCGCGCGGCGAAGTTGAACGGTTGATCCTGTCGCGCCCTGCAGTCGAGGCCGGGGAGCGGTTGGGGTTTCTGCCGGGGGACATGAAGGAAAAGGTCGATCCTTACTTGAGGCCACTGTACGATGCGCTGCACGACATGCTGCCTGCCGATCTGATTCAGAGACGGCTGGATGAAGGCATTATTGAAGTGGCGCCGCTTGCCTTTATGCGCGGGCGTACATTGGCGCATTCCTATGTCATTCTAGATGAAGCGCAGAACAGCACACCCCAGCAGATGAAGATGTTTCTGACGCGGTTGGGTGAAGGTGCCCGGATGGCCGTGACGGGCGATCTGACACAGACCGATCTGCCCTCAGGGCAAATTTCAGGACTTGCAGAAGCCCGCTCAGTGCTCGCAAACGTCGAAGGCGTGGCGATGATTGAGTTTACGGATGAAGATGTTGTGCGCCACCCGATGGTACAGCGGATTGTCCGGGCGTATGCCGCTTTTGACATGCGACGAAATCAGGGCGCGAAGCGGAGCTGACTCATGCCGCAGGCACCGCTCAAGATTGACATTCAAGTTGAATGTGCGGACTGGGAGGCTGCGTGGCCACAGTTGCACAGGGAGTCTCGTTCGATTCTCCGTCGTGCATTCGGCTGGCGCGACTTGATTTGTGGTCCATCTGGCGGCGAAGTTGCTCTGATTTTTGCCGATGACGAGAGATTGAAAGCGCTGAATTTTCAATTCCGAGGCAAACGGCTGAATACCAATGTCCTGTCATTCCCAGATCCGGATATTCCATTCGGTGGAATTGCCATTGCTTTTGAAACTGTGAAGCGGGAAGCGCAGAAACAGGGGAAGAGCTTTGTTAATCATTCTAAACATATGATTCTGCATGGATTTTTGCATTTGCTTGGCTATGATCATATCAAGCCGCGCGCAGCGCGCTTGATGGAGGGGCTCGAAATCGCCATCCTTTCCGAAATGAGCATCTCAAATCCCTACATCCTTGAGGGCAAGGCGCGTGGCTGATGCGACGCCAGATACACGCAAGGCTGAAAGTGGTCCGAGCGCCCCTAAGCCATCATCGTGGCCGCAGACCTTTGTGAGCCTGATCAACCGGCTTGCGCGCGGAAAGGATGATTCCGCACGGTTACGCGAAAGCCTCGAAGAAGTTATCGAAGAGAGCGATGCCGTGGACCGGCCGCTGGCGCGCGAAGAGCGCTCGATGATGCTCAAGCTCCTGAGTTTTGGGGAGCTGACTGTTGCAGATGTCATGGTGCCACGTGCCGACATTATCGGGGTTGA
Source organism: Alphaproteobacteria bacterium (assembly GCA_034440175.1). Taxonomy (GTDB): domain Bacteria; phylum Pseudomonadota; class Alphaproteobacteria; order Micropepsales; family Micropepsaceae; genus SZUA-430. The sequence goes on along the minus strand of JAWXBO010000185.1, from coordinate 23,023 downwards.
GGTTTCCACGTCATTGGACGATCTCGTGCGTATGTTCCGTGATGCACAGCATTCCCGGTTGCCGGTCTACCGGGAGTCGCTCGATAACCCGATCGGCATGGTTCATATCAAAGAATTGATAGGGCTTGCGGTTCCCGAGAGCGAAGGGGCACCTCATCCCAAGTCGATTCAGGATATTCGCCGGGACGTTTTGTTCGTTCCACCGTCCATGCCGGTTGTGAACTTGCTGGTCAAAATGCAAGCGACACGCATTCATATGGCTCTGGTCATTGATGAGTATGGCGGCACAGATGGTTTGGCTTCGATCGAAGATTTGGTCGAACAAATTGTCGGCGATATCGAAGACGAACACGATACGGACGAAGCGATAGAAATCGTGCCGCGTGGCGACGGCGAGTTTGATGCGAGCGCGCGCGTTGATCTTGAAGAGATTGAACGGCTTGTCGGGTTAAAGCTGGCTGACGATGAGGCTGCAGAAGAGATCGACACGCTCGCGGGCCTTGTGTTTTCGCTCGTTGGGCGCGTGCCACAACGCGGTGAAATCGTGAAGCACCCCGTTGGGATCGAGTTCGAAGTTCTTGATGCTGATCCGCGACGGCTTCGACGGCTGCGGATACGCGTGACAAAGCTCAGCGGCCCGGGAAAGGCGCAACCAGATCCGGGTGAAACCAATTCCGGTGTTTTGGCCGACGTGGATGGCTAGCTTGTTTTTGCGCCGCCTGGATGTGCGGACGATCATTGCCTATGTCGTACCGGCGGCGCTTTGGTTCCGGCATCTCACGGGTGGCAAACGCCTGTTTGTTGCGGGCGGGCTTGGTGCGGTGTCGGCGCTTGCTCATGCGCCACTGTATATTTGGCCCGTACTTTTTTTCAGTTTTCCAGCGCTTGTCTGGATGATCGATGGCGCAATTGAGACGTCGCAGCGATGGACCGCGGCCGCTCTGATTTCATGGGCTTTTGGGTTTGGTTATTTTCTTGTGGGTTTGCATTGGGTTGGCTTTGCATTCGTTGTGGATGCGGATCGCCACGCGTGGTTGCTACCGTTTGTGGCAGTGATATTTCCCGGAGGGCTTGCGCTGTTTTTTGCCGGCGCTGCGATAGGCGCCCGATTGCAATGGTCAAATGGCGTGGGTCGTGTTTTTGCCCTGGTTGCGGGATTGAGTGCGGCTGAGTGGTTGCGCGGACACGTCCTCACCGGGTTTCCCTGGAACCTGCCGGGATACGTTTGGTCAGGGTCTGACAGCATGATCCAGACCGCGTCGGTGTACGGCATCTACGGACTAAGCCTTGTGACGCTTCTTGCAGTGTGTCTTCCAGCGGCGGTCATTGACGCTCGCGGCAAGGCGATTGAGCGCGTTTGGCCTCTGGGGCTTTCGCTGGGGCTCATCGGGGCGTTTTTTTTGTTTGGAATATTAAGGGTGCCGGGTCATGCCGCTCCTGTGTTTGAGGATGTCGCCTTGAGGCTTGTGCAGCCCAATGTTCCGCAATCAGAAAAATGGAAACCAGAACTGCTGCAGCGCAATTGGCAATTGCTGATAGACCTAACGCGAATGCCTGGGTTGGAGGCGCGCACGCATGTCATTTGGCCGGAAGCGGCGCCGCCATTTTTCTTGTTGTCGACTGATGGTGGATTGGATGTTATTGGCGAGGTCTTGCATAATCGAGCCCTGTTGCTGACAGGTACACAAAGGTTCGAACTCGGAGAGCCGAAGAAATATTTCAACAGTATGGCGACCATCGATGGCGCGGGCCGGGTACTTGCTACTTACGACAAGTCTCACCTGGTACCGTTTGGCGAATATTTGCCATTGTTTTATTGGCTTGAGAAATCAGGCATCACTCAACTGGCTGGTTCAAACGGCGGGTTCAGCAGTGGCGATGGTGTCAAAACCATAGCCGCTCCTGGTACGCCGCCGTTCGGTCCATTGATATGCTACGAGGCCATTTTTCCATCCGCAGTCGTGGAGGATGGCGTGCGGCCCCAATGGCTGATCAACATGACAGATGATTCATGGTTTGGTCCTTGGGCTGGGCCGCATCAGCATCTGGGTATTGCGAGAGTTCGCGCGGTGGAAGAGGGGTTGGCGATCGCGCGTGCCGCAAACACCGGGGTCTCTGCGGTGATAGACCCTTATGGGCGAATCATTGTGTCGCTTCCACTCGACGAATCAGGTGTTGTTGATTCAGGGCTCCCAAAGCCGCTAAATGCCACGCTATTCGGATTCGCCCGAGACGGGATTTTTGGAGCTATGCTGCTCGTTCTCGTAGGTGTCGCCCTTATTTTATCTCGAACTAGCCCTTTAAGACAGTTGACCGTTACAACGATGTAGCATTAAGTGAGAATCATTGAGATCGAGATGGCTACTGGGGGTCACTTGGTTTTCCATGGCCGCAAAGCGAGGGGTCGCCGCGGCTTAGACCTCCAATAAATGTCTTGCCGCGCTTGCGTAGCGTGGGTCTCGAAATGCGGGGGCAAAGCCATCAATAAAAGATGGCTGCCAATAACGACGTTATCGTGGAAGCTTGATTGCGAGCTGGTGGCAGCAATCGGGTATCTTGTCAGTCGTAAAGGAGTCCCCCGCCTTGGCCAAAAAACAACCCTCGTCTGTTGATGCGCATGTTGGTAGCCGCGTTCGTCTGCGCCGCATGTTAATTGGAATGAGTCAAGAAAAACTCGGTGAACTGCTGGGCCTTACTTTTCAGCAGGTGCAAAAATATGAAAAGGGCGCCAATCGTATTGGTGCCAGCCGCCTCTATGATATCTCAACAATACTCGGTGTTCCGGTGTCGTATTTCTTCGACGATCTGGGCCCTGAGCATGGCGTACGCCGCACAAATGGTCAGTCGTCGTCCGTGGATATCGAAGCCGGTCCATACATGATGGAGTTCCTCTCAAGTGCCGAGGGCTTCCAGCTTGTCCGGGCTTTTACAAAGATAAATGACCCACGCGTGCGCAAACGCATGCTGGACCTGGTGAAATCCCTGACGGGTGACGAAGAAGCCGTCTATCCGGATTTCCGGGTTGTGGAGCTGCGGGAAGCGCAACGCGCTTGACGTAACTGATCATCCCTGACAGAAAGCCGCGCTTTTCGCGTTCGCGAATGGCGCGGTTTTCTTTTTTTGGCAGCAACGCACAATGTCATCGCGCAAGAATTATCTGTTTACCAGCGAATCGGTTTCGGAAGGTCACCCTGACAAGGTTTGTGACCGCATTTCCGACTCCATCGTTGATTTGTTTCTCGGGCATATGCCGGAAGCGCGTGTGGCGCTTGAAACGTTGGCTACAACAAACCGTGTTGTCCTTGCCGGGGAAGTTCGGGGCCCTGAAACTGTGAGCCATGAACACATGATCGAAACCGCGCGGTTGGCGATCAAAGATATCGGCTATGATCAAGAAGGTTTTGATTGGCGCAAGGCGCGAATCGAATGCCTGGTTCACTCTCAATCCGCCGACATTGCCGTTGGCGTGGACGCGGCTGGGAACAAGGACGAGGGTGCAGGCGATCAGGGCATTATGTTCGGATATGCCTGCCGGGAAACCGAAGAGTTAATGCCCGCGCCAATTTTCTATTCTCACCGCATTCTGAAGGCGATGTCGGATGCCCGCCGTTCGGGCCAGGCAAATGAATTGCTGCCCGACGCGAAAAGCCAGGTCACTTTGCAATATGTAGGCGGCAAACCCATCGGCGCGACAAAGATCGTCGTATCGACGCAGCACATCGACGGACTTGATCAGCGCGATGTGCGCGCCATCGTCAAGCCCTACATTGAAGCGGTGATGCCGTCTGGGTGGATGTGTCCGGACGAGGGGTTGTTTGTAAACCCAACCGGGAGGTTTGTCATCGGAGGTCCGGACGGAGACACCGGTCTGACCGGGCGCAAGATCATTGTTGATACATACGGCGGGGCCGCCCCCCATGGTGGTGGCGCATTCTCTGGAAAAGATCCGACCAAGGTAGATCGTTCTGCAGCCTATATGGCGCGCTATCTCGCCAAGAATGTTGTTGCTGCCGGGTTGGCAGATCGTTGTACAATCCAGATCGCTTACGCTATCGGCGTTGCCGACCCCATGTCGTTCTATGTTGACTTGCACGGCACCGGCCTGGTGGACGAGGCAAAACTTGAGAGAGAACTGCCTCAAATGGCGAGCCTCAAGCCGCGCGGGATCAGGGAGCATTTGAGGTTGAACCGCCCGATTTATGCGCGAACATCGGCGTACGGGCACTTCGGCAGAGCTCCTGAACCTGACGGCGGGTTCTCCTGGGAGCGGACCGATCTGGTTTCGCAATTGAAGAGCGCTTTCGCCTGATCGAGGTTGGACCGCGGCGAAGCGAGCTTTATGGGCGGCGCATCGGACGGCCGCTGAGTGGCAACCAGCAGAAGCTTGTCGAGCGGCTCCTGCCTGCAGTGATCTTGCCCGAAGGACCGCTGGACTTCGAAGCGCTCTTTCCTGCTGCAAAGAAATTTGCCTTTGAAGTTGGGTTCGGCGGCGGGGAACATCTTGCAGCCGTCGCGAGCCGGCATCCTGACTTCGGGTTTGTGGGGTGCGAGCCCTATGCAAACGGCGTTGCAAAATTGTTGGCGCAGATTGATAGCAGAGCGTTGACAAATGTGCGCATACATCAGGGTGACGCACGAGAAGTTTTGGATCGCGTGCCTTCGCAATTGTTAACGGCTGTGTATGTGTTGTTCCCAGACCCGTGGCCCAAGATCCGGCACCACAAAAGGCGGTTCATTCAACCCGCGACGCTAACGCAGATTGCGCGGGTGTTAAAACCCGGAGGCGAGCTGAGGGTGGCGACCGACCACGGCGACTACGCCGGATGGACGCTGGCGCATTTGATGGCTGATACCCGGTTTCAATGGGCCGCAGAGTGTGCGGCTGATTGGCGCGTCCGGCCTGATGACTGGACGCCGACTCGCTACGAGCAAAAGGCGCATGCCGGTGGCCGGACATGCGCCTACCTCAGATTTTTCAGGGTGTGACCAGCGTTTTAAGCTTGGCCTGCAGGCGAGGTCACGCTATGAAGGCGCCTATTCCCGGACAAGAAGACTGCTTGTTCGCTGGCTGAGTGTAACTCAGCCGGGCGCGAAAGGCGTTTGTCCGGGGCTTGAAGGCAAAAGCATGAGCGTGCGTGTTTCCGAGCTAGAGCAAGTGATCGCCCCTATTGCAGAGGCGATGGGGTATTCGCTTGTGCGTGTTCGAGTGACGAGTTCACACCGCCCAGTGCTGCAAGTTATGGCCGAGCGGGCGGACGGTACGATGCTCGTGGACGACTGTGCTCGCTTGAGCGTTGCGATTTCAGCCGCCTTCGAGCAGGACGACCCTATTGAGGGGGAGTATGTGCTTGAGGTGTCGTCGCCAGGGATCGACAGGCCACTGACGCGGCGGAAAGATTTTGAATTTTATGCAGGGCATGAAGCGAAGATTGAACTGAAATTTCCACTCGATGGCCGCAAACGCGTACGTGGGACATTGAGGGGCCTCAAGGGTGAAGACATCATCATTGAAACGGAAATGGGTGCGGAAAAAAACCGTGGCGAGATGGCTATTCCTTACACCTCCATCGGAGAGGCAAAGCTCCAGCTGACCGATGCGCTGATTGAACAAGATTTGAAACGCAGAAAGACAACCGGCACCGCCGGACAAAATTGAGGTACTGATTCATGGCCGTTAGTGCAAATAGACTCGAACTGCTTCAGATCGCTGATGCGGTTGCGCGCGAAAAGTCGATCGACAAGCAAATTGTTATCGCCGCTATGGAAGAGGCAATTCAAAAGGCCGCGAAATCACGCTACGGGCAAGACAACGAGATCAAGGCCGAGATTGATCCCAAGTCGGGTGAAACGCGGCTGCATCGTTTGCGTCTGGTGGTCGACAAGCTTGAAAATGAAGCCACCGAGATCACACTCGATGAAGCCCAGATTCGCAATCCGGCCGCTCAAACCGGGGATTTGATTGCAGAGCCATTGCCGCCGATCGATTTCGGCCGCATTGCGGCTCAAGCTGCCAAGCAGGTCATCTTCCAAAAGGTGCGCGACGCAGAACGTGAGAAGCAGTTTGACGAGTACAAGGATCGCGTGGGCGAGATTGTTCATGGAACGGTCAAACGTGTCGAGTACGGGAATGTCGTGGTCGATCTCGGCCGCGGTGAGGCATTTGTCCGCCGCGACGAGTTGCTGCCCCGGGAAACCTTTCGCACCGGCGACCGCATCCGCGCCTACATCTATGATGTGCGGCGCGAAACGCGCGGCCCTCAGATTTTCTTGTCCCGGACACACACACAATTCATGGCCAAATTGTTCGCGCAGGAAGTGCCTGAGATTTATGATGGCATTATCGAAATTCGATCGGTCGCGCGCGATCCGGGTTCGCGGGCCAAAATCGCGGTCATTTCAAATGATTCCTCGATTGATCCCGTCGGTGCGTGCGTCGGTATGCGCGGCAGCCGCGTTCAAGCGGTTGTCCAGGAACTTCAAGGCGAAAAGATCGATATCATACCGTGGTCGCTCGATCCCGCGAACTTCATCGTCAATGCATTGGCGCCGGCGGAAGTATCCAAAGTCGTGCTTGATGACGATGCGCATCGCATCGAAGTCGTCGTCGGGGATGAGCAGTTGTCGCTGGCCATTGGGCGGCGTGGACAGAATGTCCGCCTGGCGTCTCAGCTTACCGGTTGGCAGATCGACATTCTGACCGAAGCTGAAGAATCCGAGCGGCGTCAGGAGCAGTTCCGCAAGCGTACGGATCTGTTCATGAATTCGCTTGATGTTGATGAAACGCTGGCCCAGTTGCTCGCTTCGGAGAACTATTCAGCAGTCGAAGACCTCGCCTATGTGGTGTTGGAGGAGTTGGCTGAGATTCAAGGTATCGGCGAAGAGACAGCGCAAGAGCTGCAAAAACGGGCTCTCGATTTCCTGGAGCGTCAGAACGAAGCAATGGACAAAAAACGTCTTGAGCTGGGCGTTGCAGACGACGTGCTGAAGGTTGCTGGACTTTCGCCGGCAATGGCTGTTGCTCTCGGCGAAGGCGGGGTCAAATCGCTTGAAGATCTTGCCGGCTGCGCAACCGATGATCTGGTGGGATGGAATGAAACCGTGAATGGCGAACGCAAGCATTTTGCGGGCATGTTTGAAGCGCTTGGTACGAATGCAGATGAATCCAACGCCATCATAATGGCCGCTCGCGTGGCCGCGGGTTGGATCGAAGCGCCAACGGTTCAAGCCGTGCCGGCGGCTCCGGAGCCTGCACCAGAGTGACACAACGCGGCGGTAAGGCTGCGCGACAACACATTGATGATGAGGGCGTTGAAGGCCCGCTGCGGCGGTGCATTGTATCTGGCGAAGTGAAGCCGCCCGATGGGATGATCCGGTTCGTGGTTGGTCCGGACGACGTTATTGTGCCTGACCTGGCGTTGAAGTTGCCAGGGCGGGGATACTGGGTGACTTCAAGCCGCGAACTCATTTCGCGCGCTGCCGAACGCGGGCACTTTTCGAAAGTGGCAAAGCGTTCAGTGAAATGCCCCGATACGTTGGCCGGTGACGTTGAGCTTCTTTTGGTTCGACGGTGTTGTGAACATTTGGGGCTTGCCCGGCGTGCAGGTCTGGCCATTTCCGGTTATGCCCAGGTCGAAGTGGTTCTGCGGACGCAGGCGGGGCGTATCGCCGCATTGGTGGAGGCGTCGGGGTCAGGTGGCGCAGATCGAGGAAAGCTTTTGACTTATGCCAGGCGGCGAGGGGCGATCCGGGTGATCGGGTGCTTGTCCGATAGCGAAATCGGCTTGGCATTCGGGCGGGAAAATGTGGTACATGCTGCCTTAACGCAAGGCTCGCTCGCTGCCCGGTTTATTGCAGAGGCAGAGCGGCTTGGCGGTTTCCGCGTGTTGTGTCCGCCGGAATGGGACGCGGTCTCGTGACAACGAGACCGAAGAATTTGTACGTGACGAGCTGAGAATAAAAAACTGCAGACGAGTGAAAAGGATCGAAAGGCGCGCATGACTGACAATAAGACCCCAGAAGGCGAAAAGACATTGCATGCCTCTGGTGCGCCAAGAACGTTGTCTGTGAAGCGTCCGGAGACTGGCGTTGTACGCCAGGCATTCAGTCATGGCCGATCCAAAGCGGTTGTGGTGGAGATCAAACGTCCGACCGTCGTGCGGCCCGGAGGCAAAGCCGAGAGTGCGAAACCGGGTGTGTTGGAGCTTGTGAAAGCCGACGTTCCTGTTGCGCCTGCGTCAAGCAAACCCGTGAAACCTGCGCCAGTACAGCCGAAATCCGGCGGTATGGTGTTGCGGACACTTACAGAAGAAGAAAAAATTGCTCGGTCACGTGCGCTTAAAGATGCAAGAGTTGCAGAAGACGAAGAGCGCCGTCGCGCCCAAGAAGATGCAAAGCGGCGAGCTGAAGACGACGAGCGGTTGGAACGTGAGCGCGAGGCGACTGCGAAACGGAAAGTCGAAGACGAGGCGCGCCGCGTCGCAGACGAGGACAGCCGCCGCAAGATAGAAGTTGATGCCCGGCGCCGGTTGGACCCTGACGATGAAGGCGCAACAACCAGTACAGCGCAGCCGCATCCGCGCAGTCCCAGCACCGCTGCGCCCCGGAGTGCTACGACAACGGCTGCCCGCCCCGCTCCAGGTGGCGCCCCTGCGCGCACGCCTGCGGGTGGTCCTGGGCGCTCGCCGCCTTCAACGCGTCCGCAACCATCTGGCGGATTGTCTACACTCCCACCCCGGCGGGCAGGCGGTGATGACGACGATGGACGCAAGCGCGCGGGCGGGGCCAAAGGCGTCCCTGCCAAGGCACCAGCGGCCCCGAGAAAGGGCGCAGACGATGGGCGCCGGACCGGGAAGTTGAGCGTCGTCACGGCATTGAACGAAACGGAACGCGTACGTTCGATGGCTGCCTATAAGCGGCATGTTCAGCGTGCCCAGCGTGCCCAGCACGGGGTCAAGGACAGTGAGCCACCGCAAAAGATTATTCGCGACGTCGTCATCCCTGAGTCTATTACGGTGCAAGAGCTTGCCAACCGCATGGCGACGCGGGCCGTCGATATCATCAAGAACCTGATGAAGCAGGGACAGATGGTGACCATCAACACGTCACTTGATGCCGACACCGCTCAACTTATTGCAGAAGAGTTTGGCCATTCGGTCAAGCGCGTTGCGGAAGCCGACGTGCTCGAAGGCCTCAAAGGCGAATTGGACAGTGACGAAACGCTTACCCCGCGTGCACCGGTCGTGACGATCATGGGGCACGTCGATCACGGTAAGACGTCTCTTCTGGATGCGCTGCGTCAAACAGATGTGGCAGCCGGAGAGGCTGGAGGGATCACCCAGCATATCGGCGCTTACCAAGTTACACTGCCATCGAAGCAAAAGATTACGTTTCTTGATACGCCGGGTCATGCCGCGTTCACCGCGATGCGCGCGCGAGGTGCGAAAGTGACCGACATCGTCGTGCTAGTGGTTGCTGCCGATGACGGCGTCATGCCGCAAACGATTGAAGCCATCAATCACGCCAAAGCGGCCAAAGTGCCGATCATTGTGGCGATCAACAAGATCGATAAACCAGGAGCTACACCTGACCGGGTTCGCACCGAGTTGCTGACCTATGAAATCGTGGTCGAGTCGATGGGTGGTGAAACCCAGGCCATTGAAGTGTCGGCGACAAAGAAGCTCAATCTCGACAAACTTGAAGAGGCGATTTTGCTTCAAGCAGAAGTTCTGGATTTGAAAGCCAATCGAAACCGGCCAGCATCTGGCGCCGTCGTTGAAGCGAAGCTTGATAAAGGCCGTGGGCCAGTTGCCACTGTTCTGGTGGCGCGAGGTACAATCAAGGTCGGCGATATTGTTGTTGCTGGTGCCGAGTGGGGACGGGTGCGGGCGTTGGTGAACGAGCGCGGTGAACAGGTTCCCAGTGCAGGTCCGTCGGAACCAGTCGAAATTCTCGGTCTTTCTGCACCTCCGGAAGCCGGCGATGATTTTGCCGTTGTTGAAAACGACAGCCGGGCTCGTGAAGTGGCCGACTTCCGGGCGCGCAAAAAGCGTGATGCGCGGACACGGGCGGGCGGACGGGCATCGCTTGACCAGGTGTTGGCCGCCAAAGGCGTGGGTGAAGCCAAATATCTGCCGCTGGTCGTCAAATCCGACGTGCAGGGCTCTGTGGAGGCGATTTCAGCCGCGCTGTCCCAGTTGTCAACCTCGGAAGTCAAGGCGCAGGTGCTGCATGCCGGCGTCGGTGGTGTCACTCAAAGCGACATCATTCTGGCGCGGGCGTCGGGGGCGCCGATCATCGCGTTCAACGTGCGCGCTACCGCTGAAGCGCGTGATATGGCCAAACGCGATGGCGTTGAAATTCGCTACTACTCGATCATCTACAACATCATTGACGATATTCGTTTGGCGATGTCGGGTCTGTTGTCGCCGACGCTGCGCGAGAATTTCCTGGGCTATGCCTCGATCCTTGAAGTCTTCAACATCACGAAGATCGGCAAGGTCGCAGGCTGCCAGGTGACGGAAGGCAAAGTGTTGCGCGGCAACAAAGTACGTTTGTTGCGCGACAATGTCGTGATCCACGAGGGGACGTTGTCGACTTTGAAACGCTTCAAGGATGAAGTGAAAGAGGTTGTCACCGGTCAGGAATGCGGTATGGCCTTCGAGAACTATCAAGACATCCAAAAAGGCGACCAGATCGAGTGCTTCGAAGTCGAAACTGTGAAGCGGATGCTCTAGGGACTTATAGAAGCTTCGCTGCTCATGGCTCGTAAACCTGAAAAACCAAATCGTGGCCCCAGTCAACGCCAGTTGCGTGTTGCCGAAGAAGTCCGGCACATACTGGCGAATGCACTGATGCGCGGTGAATTGAGAGATCCCATACTGTCGGGCATTTCGGTGACGATTTCCGAAGTGCGAATTAGCCCGGATCTCAAGAATGCGACTGCGTATGCCATGCCCTTGGGCGGAGCGCTCATCGGCGAGGTGCTGAAAGCGCTCAACAGGGCGGCGCCGTTTCTGCGATCCCAGGTTGGGCAGTCCATGCAACTGCGATACGCTCCGGCGTTGACATTTGTCGAGGATAAATCTTTTCAGGAAGCTCATCATATTGAGGAACTCCTGCGTTCAGACAAAGTCGCACGCGACCTGAGAAGCAAAGGCGATCCGGACGATGGGGAAGCGTAAGGGCGATCCGGTGCACGGCTGGCTCGTGCTTGACAAGCCAATCGGAATTACCTCGACAAAGGCACTTTCGATTGCGCGGCGTTTGTTGAATGCGAACAAAGCCGGGCACGCTGGAACTCTCGATCCATTGGCCGATGGTGTGTTGCCGCTGGCGTTCGGCGAGGCGACCAAGACGGTCCCGTTCCTTGTTGAGGCCCGCAAGACATACCGGTTTACAGTGCAATGGGGTGCTGAGACGACGACCGACGACAGCCAAGGCCCGGTCACGCGGAGCAGCGATGTGCGTCCGTCATTCGATGAAATCGTTCGCGCGTTGCCGGCATTTGTCGGCCGGATACTTCAAACGCCTCCTGTATATTCAGCCATCATGGTGGATGGGGAGCGCGCCTATGACCTGGCGCGAGAGGGGGCGGAGGTCGTGCTTGCGCCCCGTCCTACCCATATTCACCGGCTGGAGATCGTGGGCACACCTGCACCTGATCAGAGCGTGTTTGAAATGATGTGCGGCAAAGGGACCTACGTGCGCGCCTTCGCCCGCGATATCGGGCGGGTTTTGGGCTGTTACGGTCATGTGGCGGCGCTTACGCGGCTGGCGGTTGGGCCGTTCGGACGCGCCTCTGCGATTTCGCTGGAAATGCTTGAGAAATCTGCTAATGACGGCGCCGCCAAGCGCAACCTTTTGCCGCTTGCGACCGTGCTGGACGACATCCCGGCATTGGCCGTGACGGAGCAGGAGGCCGCTCAGCTTCGGCTGGGCAGGGCAATTCTCGCGCGTGGCCGAGTCTCTCTCCGAGAAGGGGCTGAAGATGACGGTGAGGCCAATACCGGCCCTACCGTTTATTGCCGCAGCCGTTCCGGCGATCCTGTTGCGATCGCCATTTTTGAAAGGGGAGAGTTGAGGCCATCGCGGGTGTTCAACTTTTCACAATGAGGATAAATCCCGATGTCGTTGAATCCAGATCGCAAGCTTGCCGTCATCAAAGAATACGCCACCAAGAGCGGGGACACAGGTTCACCTGAAGTGCAGGTCGCCGTGCTGTCCGAGCGCATCAACGGGTTGACTGATCACTTCAAAAGCCACGTGAAGGATAATCATTCGCGCCGCGGCTTGCTGAAGATGGTGTCGCAACGCCGACGCTTGCTTGACTATCTCAAAGGCGCGGACAAGTCGCGCTATGAGGTGCTGATTTCCAAGCTGGGTCTACGCCGATAAGCGAACCCCGGCTTCTAGAAGAGGGGTGGGCGTGTATCGCCCTCCCGGATTTTGTTACGGATCGCGCGCTTTTGAGTGCGCGGCCGCTAGCAGATGCGCATTCGCGCTTCTGCCAAAACACGAGTTTCCCTGCGAGAAATGAGCAGAGAAGGCTGGCCGCAATCCGGCGGCGGCAAAATCAGGACTGATAAGAATGTTCGACATTCATAGAGAAGAAATTGATTGGGGTGGGCGCAAGCTCACGCTGGAAACTGGACGTATTGCACGCCAGGCCGATGGCGCTGTGCTTGCGACACTTGGCGAGACAACTGTGCTGGCCACCGTCGTTTCGGCGAAGTCGCCGCGTGCCGGCATCGATTTCCTGCCGCTCACCGTTGACTATCAGGAAAAGACGTTTGCGGCGGGCCGCATTCCAGGCGGCTATTTCAAGCGCGAAGGACGGCCGACTGAACGCGAGACGCTGATTTCGCGCCTGATTGACCGCCCGATCCGTCCGCTGTTCGTCGACGGCTATCGCAATGAAACACAGGTGATCGTGACCGTGCTCAGCCACGATCTTGAAAACGATCCCGACATTCTTTCGATGGTGGCTGTTTCAGCCGCCCTGACGCTTTCGGGCGTGCCATTCCAGGGGCCGATCGGGGGCGCGCGCGTTGGCTATATCAATGGCGAATACGTGCTCAACACGCCGGTTGAAAAGATGCCGGAGTCCGTGCTCGACCTCGTGGTCGCGGGTACGGCCGACGCCGTGCTGATGGTTGAATCGGAAGCCAAGGAACTCTCAGAAGACGTTTTGCTGGGCGCGGTCATGTTTGGTCACCGCTCGATGCAGGCGGTCATCAATGCAATCATCCGCCTGGCTGAAAAAGCGGCAAAGGAGCCACGCGAATTCAATCCGCCGGATCACGCGGCGCTCTATGGCAAGGTGAAGGCCGTTGCGGAAGCCGATCTTCGCGCTGCCTATCGCAATCGCCAGAAGCAGGTGCGCTACAAGAGCATCGACGTCGTGAAGAAGCGCGTGATGGAAGAGTTCGCGGGCGAGGGCAAGGCTGATCCGCTCGTAGTCGGCGGCCAGTTCAAGGAGCTCGAGGCGGCCATCGTGCGCAACGACATCCTTGATACGGGGCTGCGCATCGACGGCCGTGACACGAAGACCGTTCGTCCGATCCAGTCGGAAGTCGGTGTGCTGCCGCGGACCCACGGTTCGGCGTTGTTCACGCGCGGCGAAACCCAGGCCCTGGTTGTCACCACGCTTGGCACCGGCGAGGACGAGCAGTATGTCGACTCGCTCGAAGGCACCTACAAGCAGCACTTCATGCTGCACTATAACTTCCCTCCGTACTCGGTTGGCGAAACCGGACGTGTCGGCGCACCGAAACGTCGCGATATTGGCCACGGAAAGCTCGCCTGGCGCGCCATTCGTCCGCTGATGCCCGAGAAGGACAAGTTCCCCTACACGGTTCGCATCGTGTCGGAAATCACGGAATCGAACGGTTCTTCATCGATGGCGACCGTTTGCGGCTCGTCCCTGTCGCTGATGGATGCGGGCGTTCCGCTGAAGTCACCATGCGCCGGTATCGCCATGGGCCTGATCAAGGAAGGCAGCCGCTTTGCTGTCCTGTCTGACATCCTTGGTGACGAAGATCACCTGGGCGACATGGACTTCAAGGTGGCCGGTTCGGCCAACGGCATCACGTCGCTGCAGATGGACATCAAGATCACCGGCATCACTGAAGAGATCATGAGGGTCGCCCTGACTCAGGCGAAAGATGGCCGCCTGCATATCCTCGGCGAGATGTCCAAGGCCCTGACCGGTGCGCGCGCCGAACTGGGTGAACACGCGCCGCGCATCGAAGTCATCAACATCCCGACCGACAAGATCCGGGAAGTGATCGGGCAGGGTGGTAAGGTCATTCGCGAGATCGTGGAAAAGACAGGCGCGAAGATCGACATTCAGGACGATGGCACGGTCAAGGTCGCGTCGGCGAATGGCGAGTCGATTCGTGCCGCGCTGAAGTGGATCAAGTCGATTGTTGCCGAGCCAGAAGTTGGCGAAATCTACGAAGGCAAGATCGTCAAGGTCATGGACTTCGGGGCCTTCGTAAACTTCTTCGGCCCGCGCGATGGGTTGGTGCACATCTCGCAGCTTTCGTCGAAGAAGGTCGCCAAGACAGGCGACGTGGTCAAGGAAGGCGACAAGGTGTTCGTCAAGCTTCTGGGCTTCGATGATCGTGGCAAAGTCAGGCTGTCGATGAAGATTGTCGATCAGGCGACCGGCAAGGAAATCGCCGATACGGGGAATGCCGAGGGCTGATTGCGATGGACGCCGTCATTTTTGACTGCGATGGCGTCCTGATCGATAGCGAAACGATTGCATATGAAGTTGAGCTCGAGGCTATGAAACGCCTCGGGCTTTTTTTTGAGGCTTCAGCATACACCACCAAGTTTCAGGGGCTCGGTGAGAAGGACTGGAATGCGGCAGTTGAAACCGAGCATCTCGCTCAAGCCGGAACATCTCTGCCGCCGGGATTTTTGTCTGATCTCAACGCTGAAATCTCACGACGAATTTTGAGTGATATTCGCCCCATATCAGGGGCAGTTGATGTGGCGCGAACATTCCGAGGGCCTAAGGCGGTCGCTTCATCAAGTTCGCGGGCAACCTTGATGAAAAAAGTTGCTTTGCTTGGTCTGACTGATGAATTCGGCGTCCACGTGTATTCTGGTGACGATGTATTGTGCGGCAAACCTGCGCCCGATCTGTTTTTGTACGCAGCTGACCGTCTTGGCATCCAACCGATACGCTGTGTTGTCATCGAAGACAGTGTCAACGGTGTGAAAGCCGGTGTCGCTGCGGGTATGACAGTTTGGGGTTTCACCGGCGGGCCGCATTGTTTGCCGGATCAGGGTGAGCGGCTGATGGGTGCCGGAGCGATCCAGGTTTTTGCAGAGATGGATCAGGTTTGCACGGCGTTACGGGCGCTCGGCGGCGGTTGAACGCAGGGCAATTCCGAACTTGAAAACCGGGAGTGGTTTGACTATGGTCATGACCATGGTCAAGACACTGCCCGCCAGGCGCACAATGTCGATTTCGGAGTTTCGGGCGAAATGCTTGGCGCTGATGGACGAGGTCGCGGAGACCGGCGTGCCGATCGACATCACCCGGCACGGCAAAATCGTGGGTGAATTCCGGCCGGTGACCGCTGAAGAGGCGCGCCTGTTCGCCGAGGGTAAACTAGAAGAGTGGAAACCTTCCAAAGACGTCCGGCGCAAGCCCGGAAAGAAGAAAGCAGGACGATGAAGTGGGTCAAGGCATCCGAGTTTAAGGCCGAATGCGTGCGGGTCGTGGAAGAGGCCGGCGTTGTCGTGGTCGTCAAGAAGGGAACGCCCGCCGGCGTCCTTGCGCCACCGCGACCTTCGAAGCGCTTTCGGCTGGGAGAGGACTTGGGCAGGCTCCGGATTCTCGGCGACATCGTTTCGCCGATGCACGAGTTGTGGGAAGGCTGGGACAGCAAGTTTGATCGTATCAACCGGCAGCGGCCTTGATTCTGCTCGACACGCACAGTCTCATCTGGGCCGATTCACAGCCAAGCAAGCTCGGCGTCCGGGCACGGCAGAGAATCGAGCAGGCCGCTTTTCGCGGCGAGTTGGCAGTGTCGGCCGTGACCTTTTTCGAGACCGGTCTGTTGGTACAACGCAATCGCATCAAGCTCTTCAAAGATGTCCGATACTGGCGCGGCGAATTGCTTGAACGCGGGATACGCGAATTCGTCGTGGACGGCGCGGTTGCGGTGCGGGCGGCTGAGTTGCAACTGGGCGATCCGTTTGATCGCATTGTCCTTGCGACCGCGATCGAACACGATTGGCCACTGATGACGGTCGATGCCGAAATTCTCGAATGGCGAGGTTCGCTGAGACGCTTCGATGCGCGCGAATAGAATCCACTCTCGCCGTTGCCGCCCGTACTCATCGCCTTCAGCTCGCTGGCGTTGGGCATGCCGGTGATGTTGAAGCCGGCGACGACTTTGTTTGGTGTGACAGACGTTAGTTGTTTATCAGCATGTCGAACCAGCGTTGCTCGATTTGGGCGCGGCCGGACAGTCCGGCCGCATCGCAGAGCAAGGGAATATAGTTGGCAGGGAGCAATCTCTGACATCCCCGCATCAAGTTGTAGAAGTAGTTCGCGCGGGTCCATGCCGGATGGAGCCGCAATCTTTCCTGTAACTACGTGCTTGACGGTAGCTTCGTGCCGGGCGTGGTTCGTTTTCGGGTCGTTCCAGCAGGTCGAGCAAATGTTGATGACGTTGTCGGTATGTGAGTAGACGACGGCGCCGCCCTTGAGCGCCGCGTTGATATCCCCCAATCGTTCAGGCTTGTCCTGCGTACCCGCGAAATCGAAGAACTGGTAGTTCCGGCGACGCAGTGTGGCTAAATGCGGGAATACGGGTACCTCCACATCATCATATTTGTGATGCGCTATTGGCGCGCCATCGAAGAGGACGACGTCGCCGTAATTCACGCCGAGGTCGTAGTAGAGGACGCTTCGAATGATTCCGTGACAGGCGCTTAGGCGTTCGATCCAAACAGTTTCTTCCTGTCCTAGGTTATCCGTTGCACTGGTTCGCTCGGCAAGGGGGCGCTCTGCCAGCCTGACTTTGCATTGTGGGTAGCTCCCCTGCGGCAGGTCAAACATTCCCATTTCAACGTGTTGGCCGAGTTCCTTCCAAACCTTCAACGCGACAACACCTCTATTCGCTCCCGTCGCGCAGTTGCCCAGGTTCCATTTCGTTGCTTCACCGGGGTTGGTTGATAAATCCGAAGCAGTCAGATTGGCCGCTATTCCCTCTTCAAACCGCCCCCGCGCTTTCAGAAAAAGACCGTAGTTGTAAAGACCGTAGTTGTAATGCCGGAAAGCCGTTGCGGGCTCGAGTTCTATTAGGCGCTTATAGGCCTGCTCCGCGATCTCATCTTTCTGCCGAGCGAAAATGCGAGCCGCAGTGGACAAGCCATCGAGAAGCGACACTTCGTTCTCGTACTTTCCAAGTTTCCAGGTCTTTTCTAGGAATTCAATCGTTCGGGGAAAGATGGAATGTTCGGCAGGTGCCGCATTCAGAAAATTGACGTTTGAGGCCATGTCAAGATTGTCGCCAATCAGGCTGACAATTTCCACGTCACCGGAGTGACTAGCGTCGATTGCTTCAAGTGTGGTTAGCGCGCACTCTTGTGACAGACAGTCGAGGTGGACGATTTCCAATAGTGTCTTTGCGGCATCCTTGTCCCGGGGCTGAACTTCTAGAAGCGGTTTGAGCGAGTTCCAGGCTGCACACCTGTCCCCGCCTTCAGCGAGATCAATAGCTTGCTGACGGATGCTGTCGATCATTTTTTTTGAGAGTTTATTTCCGCCGCCGCTCAACATGTGCCTTTGTGGAATGGACGGCTAATCCGCTTCGTGCGTCCCCGCACTCATCGCCTTAAGCTCGGCGGCGTTGGGCATGCCGGTGATGTTGAAGCCGGCGTCGACGTAGTGGATCTCGCCGGTGACGCCCGCCGACAGGTCGCTCAGGAAATAGAGGGCGGCGCCGCCGACATGGGGCAGTTCCACCGTCTTTTTCAGCGGCGAGTTTTGCTTGTACCATTTGAAAACAAGCCTTGCGTCACCGACGGCGGAGCCCGCCAGCGTGCGCATGGGGCCGGGCGAAATCGCGTTGACGCGGATGCCGTCGCGGCCCAGATCGGCGGCCAGATAGCGGACAGACGCTTCCAGCGCGGCTTTGGCGACACCCATGACGTTGTAGCTGGGCATGACGCGCATTGAACCGGCGTAGGTCAGCGTGATGAGCGAGCCGCCCTGCTTCATCAGGGGCGCGGCGCGGCGCGCAATGTCGGTGAAGGAATAGCAGGAGATTTCCATCGAACGGCGGAAGTTGGCGCGGGTCGTATCGACATAGCGGCCCTTCAACTCGTTGCGATCGGAAAAGGCGATGGCGTGGACCACGAAGTCGAGGCTGCCCCACTGCCGCCCGAGCTCGCCGAAAACGGTTTCGAGCGATTGATCGTTCTCGACGTCGGCTTCCAGAACAATCTTTGCACCTACAGTTTCGACCAGCGGTTTCACGCGCTTGCCGAAGGCGTCGCCTTGATAGGTAAAGGCCAATTCGGCACCATGCTGATGCAGCGTTCGAGCTATGCCCCAGGCAATGGAATGATCATTGGCAACGCCCATAACAAGGCCGCGTTTGCCAGCCATAAGTTTCGCAGGTGCCGTCATGTATTATTGGTGCCGTTGAAAGACGAGTGATGCGTTGGTTCCGCCGAAGCCGAATGAGTTCGACATCACGGTATTGAGTTTTGCGTTGTCGATGCGCTTGCGGACGATGTTGGCATCGGCGACCTCGGGATCGATCTCCTCGATGTTGGCGCTTTCGCAAATGAAGTTGTTTTGCAGCATCAGGAGTGAATAGATGGCCTCGTGGACGCCGGCCGCTCCCTGGCTGTGACCTGTCAGGGATTTGGTGGCGCTGACCGGGGGCATGTTCTGGCCGAACACTTCGCGGATGGCTTTGATTTCCGGAATGTCGCCAACCGGGGTCGAGGTTGCATGCGGATTAATGTAGTCGATAGGCGCGCGTGAGGCCTCCAGCGCCATGCGCATACATCTGATGGCGCCTTCGCCCGAGGGGGCGACCATGTCGGCCCCGTCGGCGGTGGCGCCATAGCCCGTGAGTTCGGCGTAGATCTTTGCTCCGCGGGCTTTGGCGTGCGCCAGTTCTTCTAGTATGAGAATTCCGCCGCCGCCTGAAATGACGAACCCATCGCGGTTTTTGTCGTAGGCGCGGCTGGCCTTGTCTGGGGTATCGTTGTGGCGTGACGACATGGCGCCCATGGCGTCGAACAGCACCGACAATGTCCAGTCAAGTTCTTCGCCGCCACCGGCAAACATGACGTCCTGCTTGCCCCACTGGATCATTTCATAGGCGTTGCCGATGCAGTTGGCCGATGTCGAGCACGCCGAACTGATTGAGTAATTCACGCCCTTGGTTTTGAACCAGGTCGAAAGGTTGGCCGAGCACGTCGACGACATGGCTTTGGGAACTGCAAAGGGGCCGACTTTTTTTGGGCCCTTGGTGACTTCTGAACGCGCTGTGTCGGCGGCCAAAACGATGGCCCTTGTTGATGGGCCGCCTGAGCCCACAATCAATCCGGTACGCTCGTTCGAGACGTCGTTTGGTTCCAAGCCGGCGTCTAAGATTGCCTGGTTCATTGCCAGCCAGGTATAGGCTGCACCGTCACCCATGAAGCGACGGGCGCGGCGATCAACCGTGGCGTCGAGATCAACCTTGAGGTTGCCGTGGATCTGGCTGCGAAAGCCCATGCGCTTGTAGTCATCGGCCGCCGTTATTCCGGAGCGAGCGTCGCGCAGCGATGCGACCACTTCCTGGGTGTTGTTGCCGATGGAGCAAACTATGCCCATTCCAGTTACAACGACACGCCTCATTTGATTAACCCTTCAGATGTGTGACGGCACAGCGGCCGTGCGGTGTTCGGAATTTTAGGCGGGTGACGGTGTTGGGCTGTCGGTGAACAGGCCTACGCGCAAATCTGTTGCTTCAAGGAAAGTTTTGCCGTCAACCTTCACTATGCCATCAGCAATTCCCAAGACCAGCCTGCGCATGATGACGCGCTTAAAGTCGATGGTATAGGTCACCAATTTGGCGTCAGGCAGAACCATGCTTGTGAACTTTACTTCACCGACACCCACGGCACGGCCTTTGCCTTTTCCACCCAGCCAACCCAAATAGAATCCAGTCATTTGCCACAGCGCATCAAGCCCCAGGCAGCCCGGCATGACGGGATCGGATTCGAAATGACACTTGAAGAACCAATGGTCAGGCGAAATGTCGAATTCGGCTACAACTTGGCCTTTGTCATTGGCGCCACCGTTTTCAGCAATATGCGTAATGCGGTCAAACATGAGCATGGGCGGCAAGGGCAGCCTTGGGTTGCCTGGGCCGAACATGCGGCCATGGGCACAACCCAGCAGGGCATTCCGGTCAAAACTGCTGTGATGTTTCACTGAGTTTGCCGAATTCTCAGCATTTTGTTGACTCGGCTCTGTGTGCGCGCTTGACATTGCGTGTTAACCATCCGATTTCACCCGGGCTTATTTTTGAGCTATTCAAAAGTGCCTGCGTGCTTTGTCTGATTTTAGACTCTATGCGTTGGCCCCGTGTTATTCAACCTCTGAGGAAACGTGAAGGCGTCTCATCCCATGCGTTCCACAGGTTCCAAAATGCCAGATACCCAGAAGGGTGACTTTGCCGCAAAATTGCGCGTGGCGCAGTTGCGCCCGACCAAACAGCGCGTAGCACTTGCCAGGCTTCTGTTTGCGGGCGCGGACCGGCATGTAACGGCTGAAAGGCTGCATGCCGAAGCCGCGAATTCTGGCGTTCGGCTGTCTCTGGCCACGGTGTACAACTCGCTGCACCAATTCACGGCTGCCGGGTTGTTGCGACAGTTGATTGTCGATGGTGAGAAAAAGTACTTTGATACAAACACTGGCGAGCACCACCATTTCTATTTTGAAGGTAGCGGTTTGCTTACCGATATACCGGGCGGCGATGTTCGAATAGAGGGATTGCCTCGTGCGCCGGCAGGCACAGAGATCGAGCGCGTGGATGTTGTGGTGCGGCTCAAGTCTCGCGGGTGATTTAGTTATTTAGATTCATTCCAATCTGTTGACAGTCCAGCTGCGTTCGCATATTTTATGCGTTAAGCCAGTTCAAGATTTCCAATTTTTCGTAAGAATGGGAGCCGCAATGTCAAAACTCGCAGGGTCAAAAACACTCGACAATTTGAAAGCCGCATTCTCTGGTGAAAGCCAGGCTAATCGCCGCTATTTGTATTTCGCGCAGAAAGCCGACGTCGAAGGCTACAACGATGTTGCCTCGGTGTTTCGCTCAACAGCAGAAGGCGAAACCGGTCATGCGCACGGGCATTTGGAGTTCATGGAGATTGTTGGCGATCCTGCCACCGGTCTCAAAATCGGTGCGACAGCCGACAATCTGAAAGCCGCAATTGCCGGCGAGACGCACGAATACACCGACATGTATCCCGGGATGGCAAAGACTGCCCGCCAAGAGGGGCTTGAAGAAATCGCCGACTGGTTCGAGACGCTTGCGAAAGCGGAAAAGAGCCATGCCGGGCGGTTCCAGAAGGCGCTTGATACACTCGGATAAAATTGCCCGCACCTTTTGCGCGCGACCGGCGTCGCGAGTGGTGCTTTCTCTCTCGTGGCAAAATTGAGCTTGCCGACTTGCGGGACAGACCAATTGTGCCTTTTCAGGAGCATTTGACTTGAGTGAAGGCAGTCTTCAGGCGCCGACCCGTCACCCCTTGAACTGGCAAGAGCCCGAGTTCACCGATGCGGTGAAACTTGATGCAGAAATGCGGCGGGTGTTCGATATCTGCCACGGCTGCCGCCGTTGCTTCAATTTGTGCGATTCGTTTCCGCGGCTGTTTGATCTCATCGACAAGTCACCAACGGAAGAACTGGACGGAGTGAAGTCAGAAGACTTTGCGCCGGTCGTTGAAGCCTGCACGCTGTGCGATATGTGCTTCATGACGAAGTGCCCCTATGTGCCGCCGCATGAGTTTAATTTGGATTTTCCGCATCTGATGCTGCGCTATCGGGCAGCAGAGGCAGCGGCGGGCAAAACGCATTTCGTGGCCGGGCAACTCGCGCAGATGGACCGCAATGGGACCATCGCGACCGTCGTGGCGCCGATTGCCAATTGGGGATCCGACAGAAAAAACAAATTGACGCGCAAGATTGCCGAAAAAGTTGCAGGCATTGATGCGCGGGCCGAATTGCCGAAGTTCAATTCGCGCACGTTTGTGATGCAGGATCGCAGCGATCCGGGCACGGCCAATGTGCAGGCGCCGGCGTTTGGCCGGCGCAAGGCGTTGATCTTTGCGACCTGCTTTGTGAACTATAACCGTCCACCAACGGGCATGGCCGCGCGCAAATTGCTGAACCATTTGGGCGTTGAAACACAAGTGGGTTATCCCGGTTGCTGTGGCATGCCGTTTTTGGAGCAGGGGAATCTGGCGCAAGTTGCCAAGCAAGCCGATGAAATTTCCAAGGCTTTGTTGCCGTTCGTTGAGCAGGGCTACGACATTATCACGCTGACTGCGAGTTGTGGCCTGATGTTCAAGTTTGAATGGCCGCTGATCGTGCCGGGGAACGAGGCGGTCAAACGCCTGGCCGAGGCGACTTTTGATATCGATGAGTATGTTGTTGATGTCGCGAAGAAGCACGGGTTGCCGCCGGGAATGAAGCCGATTGAAGGCGGGGTGAGTGTTCATCTGGCGTGCCATGCAAGGGCGCAGAACATAGGACCCAAAGCTGCGGAGATGCTGAAGCTTGTCCCCGGGACCCAGGTCGATGTCATCGAGCGCTGCTCGGGGCATGGGGGTACTTTTGGCGTGTTGAAGCCGACCCATGAGATTGCCATGAAGATCGGTAAGCCTGCTTCACGCACGGCCAACGTGCAGGCTCACGCGCACGTCGTTTCCGATTGTCCGCTTGCGGCGAAGCATTTGAAGCAAGTCATGCAAACGCTGGAAACGGGAG
>JAWXBO010000184.1:0-7334 GCA_034440175.1 Alphaproteobacteria bacterium | reverse complement strand
CGCTACCGCACGTCCCAAGCTGCTTACGCGGTGCTTACGCGAGTTTGGCTTGGCTTTTCACGGTACACTTCAGAGTTTATAACACATTGACCTTTCGGCATTTTTTCCTTTCCATTGTCTTCGCTAGCCCCTTGACGTCAGCCTTCGGAGGGCAGCGCTCTATCCAACTGAGCTATGGGTGCAAAACCTGTGGGCACACTAGCCAATGCACGCGCGCTACGCAAACACGGTTTGGAATGGCTTGCGGGCCGGGTTTGCCCCGCTATGATCCCGGCCCGAATTTCACACATCAGCTCTTCAAGGTTTTCCATGCCAACACCTGCTCCTGAAACAATCATCGTCGAAAAGCGCCGCATCGCCTGTGACGGCGAGGGCGGGGGGCTTGGCCATCCGCGCGTGTTCCTGGAGATGGGGGAGGGCCGCGAGGTCGAATGTCCCTATTGCGACCGGAAGTTCGTCTTGTCGCGCACGGCGGCCGAGGCGGACAATCATTGAAGGCGCGGGCGGCCGGAAAGGGTGATCACCTCTATCTGATCGATGGCTCGGGGTATATTTTCCGCGCCTTCCATGCCTTGCCGCCTTTGACGCGCAAAAGTGATGGCTTGCCGGTGGGGGCCGTGTCGGGGTTTTGCAACATGCTGTTCAAGCTGTTGCAGGATACAAAGGCCGGTGAGAGGCCGACGCATCTGGCGGTGATCTTCGATACGTCGCGGGTGAGTTTTCGCACCGAGATTTATCCGGCCTACAAGGCGCAGCGGCCGCCGCCGCCGGAGGATCTGATCCCGCAGTTTTCGCTCATTCGCGATGCGACGCGGGCCTTTGGCGTGCCGGCGGTCGAGTTGGCGGGCTTTGAGGCCGACGATTTGATCGCGACCTATGCGGCGCAGGCGTCGGCTGCGGGTGCGTTTGTTACCATCGTCTCGTCCGACAAGGATCTGATGCAGCTGGTGGTGGACGGGAAGGTCGAGCTTCTCGATCCGGTGAAATCAAAGGCGATCCGCTCGGCTGAGGTGATGGAGAAGTTCGGGGTTGAGCCCTCCAAAGTCATCGATGTGCAGGCGCTGGCGGGCGATGCCTCCGACAATGTTCCTGGTGTCCCCGGAATTGGGGTGAAGACGGCGGCGGAGCTGCTTAATATCTATGGCGATCTGGAAACGCTGCTGGCGCGGGCAGGCGAAATCAAGCAGCCCAAACGGCGCGAGACTTTGATCGAGAACGCGGACAAAGCGCGGGTTTCAAAGCGGCTGGTGACGCTGGATGTGAAGGCGCCGGTGCCGGTGCCGCTTGAAGAGTTCGGGGTGATCGAGCCGGACCCGCGCGAGCTTGCCGGGTTTTTGAAGGCGATGGAGTTTACGACGCTGCTCAAGCGGGTGGCGGCGGAATGGGATCTGAGCGACACGGCGTCGATTCCGGCTGCGGTGCTGGATGTGGCGCGGGCGCCATCTGCAGAGCGGGTTCAAGCGGCGGTCATTGCGACGGTGAGTGAGCCCGGCGCGGTGTTCGAGCGCGAAGCGGTGCTGGCGCCGATTGACCGGGGGCGCTACGAGACGGTGACTGCGCTTGCCGATCTGGAGCGCTGGATTGCGCGGGCGCATGAGGCGGGGGTTGTCTGCGTCGATACCGAGACGACGTCGCTTGCGGAAATGGAGGCCGAGCTGGTTGGTGTGGCGCTGGCGGTGGCGCCGGGGGAGGCCTGTTATATTCCGGTTGGGCATGGTTCCGGGGACGGTTTGGATTTTGGCGCGGCACAGCCGCCGCAGCTGGCGCGCGCGCTGGTTGTCGAATGCCTGAAGCCGTTGCTGGAAGACGCGGCGGTGCTGAAAATCGGGCAGAATGTGAAGTATGATTTTCATATTCTGCTGCGTTATGGCATCCGGCTTTTTCCATTCGACGATACAATGCTGATGTCCTACGCGCTCGATGAAGGTGTGCACGGGCACGGCATGGACGAGATGTCGGTGCGCTATCTGGGTCACAAGCCGATTGCGTTCAGCGAGGTTGCTGGCAAGGGCAAGTCGCAGATCACTTTTGACAAAGTGCCGATTGCTGAAGCTGCTGCTTATTCGGCCGAAGATGCGGATGTGACGTTGCGGCTGCATTCGCTGTTCAAGCCGCGGCTGGTGGCAGAGCGGATGGTCAGCGTTTATGAAACGCTGGAGCGGCCCTTGGTGGCGGTGCTGGCGGACATGGAGCAGGCGGGGGTGCAGGTTGACCGCGAGGTGCTGGCGCGGCTGTCGCATCGCTTTGCGCAGCGGATGGGGGGGCTGGAGGAGACGATCCACAAGCTTGCGGGCGAGCGGTTCAATCTGGGTTCGCCCAAGCAGCTTGGCGATATTCTGTTCGGCAAATTCAGTTTGCCCGGCGGCAAGAAAACCAAGACCGGGCAATGGTCGACGGACGCGGACGCGCTGGAAGAGTTGGCGGCGCAGGGACATGATCTGGCGCGCCAGATCATCGACTGGCGGCAGATGGCAAAACTGAAAAGCACGTACACCGACGCGCTGCCGACCTACATCAATGCGCATACGGGGCGCATCCACACGTCGTATTCGATGGCATCCACGTCGACGGGGCGGCTGTCGTCGAACGATCCGAATTTGCAGAACATTCCCATCCGCACGAACGAGGGGCGCGAGATCCGCACAGCGTTTGTGGCGGCGAAGGGCATGAAGCTGATCAGTGCGGACTATAGCCAGATCGAGCTTAGGCTGCTGGCACATATCGCCGATATCGGGGCGTTGAAGAAAGCGTTTGCGGAAGGACTCGATATTCATGCAATGACGGCGTCGGAAATGTTCGGTGTCCCCGTGAAGGGCATGGACCCTTCAATCCGGCGCAAGGCCAAGGCGATCAATTTCGGCATTGTATACGGGATTTCGGCCTTCGGGCTTGCCAATCAGTTGTCGATCTCGCGCGAGGAAGCGGGCGCTTATATCAAGACCTATTTCGAACGATTTCCGGGCATTCGCGCTTACATGGATCTCACGAAGGCCGAGGCGCATGAGAACAAATTCGTGTCGACGATTTTCGGGCGCAAGGTGCAGTTGCCTGACATCTCCTCTTCCAATCCGTCGATGCGGGCGTTCCAGGAGCGCGCGGCAATCAACGCGCCGATCCAGGGTTCAGCGGCCGACGTGATCCGGCGCGCGATGGTGCGGGTTCCCGGTGCTCTGACAGAGGCACGGCTGAGCGGACGCATGTTGCTACAGGTGCACGACGAACTTGTGTTTGAAGTGCCGGACGATGAAGTGGCGAAAACCTGCGACGTGGTGCGCA
The DNA here is from genome assembly GCA_034440175.1 of Alphaproteobacteria bacterium. Classification (GTDB taxonomy): domain Bacteria; phylum Pseudomonadota; class Alphaproteobacteria; order Micropepsales; family Micropepsaceae; genus SZUA-430. The sequence continues at coordinate 4,058 of JAWXBO010000184.1, read as the reverse complement.
AGGTCATGGAGAACGCCAGCGAACCGGCGCTGCAGTTGACGGTGGCGCTGACGGTTGAGGCTAAGGCTGGGCAGAACTGGGACGAAGCGCATTGAGGGAGCGAATTCGTGCGACGCTGGATTCCGGGCTTTCACTGGCCGTGTCGATGATCGTGCGGGGTTCTTTCCATGGGTGGTAAACGCGGGCGCATACGGTTTGCCAGGTTGGAATTTTGTGTCCCTTTATATCGCTCTGGCGGGACACGACGCGCTGCTGGTGGATCATAATGTCAGAGCAAGTGATTTCGATGTCGATCGACTGCACGCCTGCACGCTTTGCTACGGTGCGCCATGCGTCGCGCGTGATCTGCAGGGGGTTGACCGAGTCTGCGATGACCGTGCGGCCGAGGCGCAGGTTGTCTTCGGCGAGGGCGCAGGCGACATGGTAGCCTTCCTCCACCACGGCGAGGCCGGTGTCGCGCAGAGCTTGTTCGATGGTGTCGATGCGGAGGTGCATTGCGCCGGTTTGGCTAGCGAGTTCGCGCGCAATGGTCGTCTTGCCGGTTCCGGGCAACCCGCTCAAGATGATGAGCACGGCGCCGGATTACGCCGCTGCTTCGGCCAGGATGGGAGCGGCGGCTTTGACGTCGGCGCCGACGTGGGCTTCGAATTTTTTGAAGTTGTCGCGAAACATGTGAACGAGGTTGGCGGCCTGTTTGTCGTAGGCTTTTTTGTCGGTCCAGGTTTCGCGCGGGTCCAGGATTTTTGCGTCGACGCCAGGGACCCAGACGGGAACTTCGAAGCCGAAGTTCGGGTCCAGGCGCATCTGGACCGTTTTCAAAGTTCCGTCGAGCGCGGCGGAGAGGAGGGCGCGGGTGATCTTGATGGGCATGCGTGAACCGGTGCCGAATGCGCCGCCGGTCCAGCCGGTGTTGACCAGCCAGCAATCGACCTTGTGGGCTGCTATCAGGCTGCGCAGGAGGTTGCCGTATTCAGTTGGGTGGCGGGGCATGAAGGGCGCGCCGAAGCAGGTCGAGAATGTCGGCTGTGGTTCCTTGCCCAGGCCCTTTTCGGTGCCGGCTACTTTGGAGGTGAAGCCAGAGAGGAAATGATACATCGCCTGGCTTGGCGTGAGTTTGGCAATGGGTGGTAAAACGCTGAAGGCGTCGGCGGTCAGCATGACGATGTTGGAGGGCTGTCCAGCAAGGCCGATGAGGCTGGCGTTGGGGATGTAACTGATGGGATAGGCGCCACGCGAATTCTCTGCAAGGCTTGCATCATTGAGATCGAGTTCGCGCGTTGCCTCGTTGATCACAACGTTCTCAAGGACCGTGCCGAAGCGTTTCGTTGTGGCGAAAATTTCGGGTTCGGCTTCCGGAGAAAGGCGGATCATCTTGGCATAGCAACCGCCCTCGAAGTTGAAGACGCCGCTATCGGACCAGCCGTGCTCGTCGTCGCCGATCAGTGTGCGGTGCGGATCGGCCGACAATGTTGTCTTGCCGGTGCCCGACAGTCCGAAGAAGATCGCGCTTTCCTTTGATATTCCGACGTTCACCGAGCAGTGCATCGGCATCACATTTTTTGGAGGCAGGAGATAGTTCAATATCGTGAATACCGATTTCTTCATTTCGCCGGCATACGACGTGCCGCCGATGAGAACGAGTTTGCGCTCGAAGGACACGGCTATGACCGTGCCCGTTGCAGTGCCATGTATTGCAGGGTCAGCCTGGAATCCGGGAAAGTCGATGATGGTGAATTGGGGATCGAATGTTTGATGATCGCCGGCTTCCGGTTCAATGAGCAGATGTTGAATGAAGAGCGAATGCCATGCGTATTCGGTGACGACGCGGACTGGCAAGCGATGGGCCGTGTCAGCGCCGCCAAAAAGATCCTGGACAAAAACCTCGCGCCCTTGGGCGTAGGCGCGGAACGAATTCAGCAGCGTGTCGAAATTCGCCGGGGACATGGCCTTGTTGTTGTCCCACCAGATGTGTTTTTCGACGGATGGTTCGCGGACGACGAATTTGTCTCCGGCGGAGCGGCCGGTGTGAATGCCGGTCTTGACGACCAACGGTCCGTCCTTGGCCAACACGCCTTCGCGACGCTCGACTGCTTGTTGAACCAGGCTTGCCATCGGCAGGTTCCAGTGAACCTGGCGCAGGTTTGTCAAGCCTACGTTGTTGATGGAATTGAGGGCTGTTTGATGTCCCGTCGTGTGCATTCGTCGTCGTCTCCGTCACGCCCAAGCTGTGGCGAATTGGCAGAATTTTGTGGAATTTCGAACTTGGGCCGCACCATAGGGGGGAGACTTATTCGAAGCAATATGGGGTGGGGCGAAGAGTTCTGGAGGTTTGTCAAAATGGGTGAAATACCTCGCAGCAGCCTCGATGTTCAGACCGATTGACGTAACGAAAATGAAAACCCCGTGGGCAGGCCGGCTGTTAAGCTTCTGGCGCGAAGATGGTTGGCCCACACTGCGCCTCGCTGCGCCGATCATGGTGGCGCGGGCGGGTGTCGTTTTTCTGTTTGTTGTCGATTCACTGATGAGTGGGCAAAGCGGTGCGCTGGAACTGGCGTTCCTGGGCCAGGGGCTGGCGGCGCAATCGGTGATGATGTTGACGTCTATCGGCCTGTTGCAAGGATCGATGATCCTGATCGCGCAGGCTTATGGGGCAGGCGAGCCAGCATCGTGTGGCCGGGCATGGATGAGCGCAAATGTCGTGGCCGTCGGGCTCGGCGTGCTGTTCGGCGCATTGTGTTTTCTGGTTGAACCAGCCTTGCGGGCGAGCGGACTGGATGGGGTGATTGCGGACGGTGCAGGACGGGTGTCGTTGCAGTTCGCCTGGGGCATGCCGCCGATGCTGGTGTACATAGCTTCGGGATATTTTCTGGAGAGCATCAAGCGTCCGATGGTTGGCATGGTCATTATGCTGATAGCAAATGCGTTCAACGTGCTGGCCGATGGAGTTGTTGTCCTGGGCTGGTTCGGCTGGGTCGAGCCGATGGGTGCCGTTGGTGCAGTGATGACAACTTCGGCGATCCGGTGGCTGAGTTGCCTTGGTGCACTGGGCTATATCGTGTTGATGAAAGACGCTGTGACTTTCGGCGTGTTTGCACCGCTGGGGGATGTTTGGCATCGTATCTGGCGGCTGTTGAAACTGGGCGCTCCCATAGCGGCGGCGCTTGGGCTGGAAACAGCGGCGATGAGTTCGCTGACCTTTATGGCGGGGCATCTGGGCGCACCTGCCGCCGCCGCACATCAACTGACATTCAATTTCATTGGGCTGATGGTGATGGTTGCCGTTGGACTGTCGGCGGCATCGGCGGTGCGGGTTGGACATGCGGTTGGCGCCGATGACCATGATGGTGTTCAACGGGCGGGCTTGACCGGGATTGTCCTTTCGTTCCTTGTTATGAGCGTTTTCGGATTACTCACGGCCATGCTGCCGGAAACCATCAGTGCAGCCTATGTGAATGACGATGCGGTGTGGGCGATTTCAATTTGGACATTGAAGGTCACCGGAGCGATGATCATTGTCGATGGTGTGATGACAGTCACGATGGGTGTGTTGCGGGGTATGGGCGACGTCCGGTGGCCCGCTTTCATGCATGGGATCGCATTTTGGGTCGTCGGCGTGCCGGTTGCCTATATGCTGGCGTTTCCACTCAGAGGCGGCGCTGTAGGGTTAATCCTGGGGATTAGTCTTGCCATGCTGTTATCGCTCATTTTTCTGGCATTCCGGTACCGCCAAGTTGTCGAGCACCGTGTCAGGCGTGCATAGCGGCGGCGCCGCGCCAGGCCTATATTCGTGGTTCTGAGATTCTAACGAGAGAGGGCATGAGGCTCCATGACGATCATTGCGCTTGTCGATGACGACAGGAATATTCTTTCATCGCTGTCGATGGCGCTGGAGCAGGAAGGCTATCAGGTCAAGACGTATTCGGATGGGGTGACGGCGTTGGCCGCCCTTCAGGCATCGCCGCCAGCGCTGGCGATCCTGGACATCAAGATGCCGCGCATGGACGGACACGAAGTGTTGAAACGATTGCGGCAAACCAGCGATCTGCCGGTTATTTTCT
>JAWXBO010000183.1:0-17693 GCA_034440175.1 Alphaproteobacteria bacterium | reverse complement strand
TCGCGGCGCCGTGGATGCCGACGGCAAAACCGGTGATGGCGCAGGCCTGCACATCCAGGTGCCGCAAGAGTTCTTCGCCGACGAAGTCAAGCTGACGGGCCACGCGCTCGAAGACGGGCGTATCGGCATCGGCATGATTTTCCTCCCGCGCACCGATTACAATGCCCAGGAAACCTGCCGCACCATCGTCGAAGCCGAGATCTTGCGCTTCGGCTATTATATCTATGGCTGGCGCCAGGTGCCGGTCGACATTTCCGTCACAGGCGAAAAAGCCAACGCTACAAGGCCCGAGATTGAACAAATCATGTTCGACACCGGCGCCAAAAAAGATGTCGAGGCGATAGAGCGCGATCTGTTCATCATCCGCCGCCGCATCGAGACCCAGGTACGCAAAGCCTCGATCCCGAATTTCTACATCTGCTCGCTCTCCACCCGTTCGCTCATTTACAAAGGCATGTTCCTCGCCGAGCAGCTATCGACATTCTATCCAGATCTGCTTGACCCGCGCTTCGTCTCACCCATGGCGATTTTCCATCAGCGCTATTCAACCAACACATTTCCCACTTGGTACCTGGCCCACCCCTTCCGCATGCTGGCGCATAACGGCGAGATCAACACGCTCAAGGGCAACATCAACTGGATGAAAAGCCATGAGATCCGTATGGCCGCGGATGCCTTCGGCGCCTACCAGGAAGACATCAAACCGATCATTCAACCAGGCTCGTCCGACTCGGCAGCTCTCGACGCCGTCTTCGAAGTGCTGTGCCGTGCGGGCCGCTCGGCTCCCATGGCCAAGACCATTCTCATTCCCGAAGCATGGTCCAAGAACAAAACCGCGATGCCCGAATCTCATCGCGCGATGTATCAATACGCCAACGCCGTGATGGAACCATGGGATGGCCCCGCCGCTCTGGCCATTACCGATGGGCGCTGGGTGCTGGCGGGCCTTGATCGTAACGGTTTGCGCCCGCTGCGTTACACGATCACCCAGGATGGCTTGCTTTTCGTTGGCTCCGAAACCGGCATGGTCGTGCTGCCGGAACAGACAATCGTCAGCAAGGGCAGGGTGGGTCCCGGTCAGATGATTGGCGTGGATCTTCAGCGCGGCAAATTCTTTGACGACCGCGCGATCAAGGACGAACTCGCGGCCGAGAAGCCGTACATCGACTGGACGAAAAACATAATTGATCTCGAACCGATCATCGGCCCCGGCCCGGAACCGCGGATGTTCAAAGACAAATCCGACTTCCGCCGCCACCAGCTTGCAGCCGCGATCTCGATGGAGGATCTGGAGATGATCCTTCATCCCATGGTCGACGACGGCAAGGAACCGGTGGGCTCGATGGGTGACGACGCCCCGCTCGCGGTGCTGTCGCAGCAATACCGGCCACTGTCCCACTATTTCCGTCAGAACTTTAGCCAAGTCACGAATCCCCCCATCGACAGTCTGCGCGAAGACCGCGTGATGAGCCTGCGCACCCGCTTCAAGAATCTCGGCAATGTGCTGGATCAAAGCAAATCGCAAGTCGAAGTCTTCACGCTTGAAAGCCCGGTCATCTCAACCGGCATGTTCGCTCGTATGAAAGATCATTTGGTCGGCAATTTCTTTGAAATCGATTGCCTATTCGAAGCAGGCATAGACGGGGCGTCTGAAGGTGCCTTGAAAAAAGCGCTGGACCAGATCTGCAAGCAGGCCGAAGACGCGGTTGCCTCTGGTTACTCGCACCTGATTCTGACCGACGAACGGGCAGGGTCGGGAATCGCTGCCATGCCGATGATTTTGGCAACCGGTGCCGTGCATTCGCATCTGATCAAAACGCGCATGCGGACCTTCAGCTCGCTCAATGTGCGCTCCGCCGAATGCATGGACACTCACTATTTTGCCGTTCTCATCGGCGTCGGCGCAACAACCGTCAACGCCTATCTGGCCCAGGAATGCATCGCTGACCGGCACGAACGCGGTCTGTTTGGCAATCGGGGTCTTGGCGAATGTGTGAAGCGCTATCTTGATAGCGTCAGCGCCGGACTACTGAAAATCATTTCGAAGATGGGCATCTCGGTCATCTCCTCTTACCGTGGCGCCTACAATTTTGAAGCGGTAGGCCTGTCGCGCTCCATGGTCGCCGAATATTTCCCAGGCATGCCTTCACGTATTTCGGGCATCGGCCTTGGCGGCATTCAAAAGCGCATCTGCCGTCAGCACGCCAAAGCCTTTGCCGGTGATGCCATCGCGCTTCCGATCGGTGGACTCTATCGCTATCGCAAAGGCGGAGAGACTCATGCCCATTCCGCCGAAACCATCCACCTCTTGCAATCGGCCGTAAGCCAGGAAAGCTACCAGCTCTTTCGCCGCTATTCTGAAGCCATCCGTGAAGCACCGCCCACCAGCCTGCGCCATCTGATGGACTTCCGCCCGCGTGGGCGCACGCCGGTACCGCAGGAAGAAGTCGAGTCGATCACTGAAGTCCGCAAACGCTTTGTCACGCCAGGCATGTCGTTGGGCGCATTGTCGCCGGAGGCGCACGGCACCCTCAACATCGCCATGAACCGCATCGGTGCAAAATCCGACTCCGGCGAAGGCGGCGAAGATCCGGAGCGCTACAAGCCCAAAGCCAACGGCGACAACGCCAACTCGGCGATCAAACAAATCGCTTCAGGACGTTTCGGTGTCACGGCCGAATATCTGAACCAATGCCGTGAGATCGAAATCAAAATAGCTCAAGGCGCCAAACCCGGCGAAGGAGGGCAACTGCCCGGCTTCAAGGTGACCGGGATGATCGCCAAATTCCGTCATGCCACGCCCGGCGTGATGCTGATTTCACCGCCGCCCCACCACGACATCTATTCGATCGAAGATTTGGCCCAGCTGATCTACGACCTGAAACAGATCAACCCGATTGCCCGCGTTTGCGTTAAACTTGTCGCGTCAACCGGAATTGGCACCATCGCTGCCGGTGTCGCCAAAGCGCGCGCTGATGTCATTCTGATATCCGGCCATGTTGGTGGCACAGGGGCCTCGCCGCAAACATCAATCAAATATGCTGGCGTCCCCTGGGAAATGGGTTTGACCGAAGCCAACCAGGTCCTCACCCTCAACAATTTGCGCCACCGTGTAGTGTTGCGCACCGACGGTGGCTTGCGCACAGGCCGCGACATTGTCATGGCTGCAATGTTGGGTGCTGAAGAATTCGGCATCGGCACAGCTTCCCTCGTCGCGATGGGCTGCATCATGGTGCGCCAGTGTCATTCCAACACCTGCCCGGTCGGTGTCTGCACGCAAAACGAAGAGCTGCGCAAGAAGTTCACCGGCACCCCCGAAAAAGTTGTCAATTTAATGAGCTTCATCGCCGAAGAAGTGCGCGAGATTTTGGCGAGCCTGGGCTTCCGTTCACTCAAGGAAGTCATTGGCCGCACGGACCTGCTGACGCAAGTCAATCGTGGTGCGCACGATCTCGACGATCTTGATTTGAACCCGCTGCTGGTGCAGGCCGACCCCGGACCGAACCCGCGCTATTGCACTATCCAGGGCCGCAACGAAGTTCCAGACACGCTCGACAAGGAAATCGTCCAGGACGCCGCGCGCTTTCTCGAAGTCGGAGAAAAAATGCAGCTGACCTACACCGTGCGCAACACGATGCGCGCCATCGGCACCCGCATCTCCTCTCACATTGTGCGCAAATATGGAATGAAGGGCCTGCCTCCCGGGCAACTCACCCTCGAATTGCGCGGCTCCGCAGGCCAATCGCTGGGCGCCTTCGCCGTCCAGGGCGTGAAACTGAAATTGTTTGGCGACGCCAACGACTATGTCGGCAAAGGCCTGTCGGGGGCCACCATTGTCGTCAGGCCCATGGTCTCAAGCCCGCTCGAAAGTCAGGACAACGTCATCATCGGCAACACCGTTCTCTACGGCGCGACAGCCGGAAAGCTTTTCGCGGCAGGTCAGGCTGGAGAGCGTTTTGCTGTGCGCAATTCGGGGGCCACGACAGTTGTCGAGGGTTGCGGTTCAAACGGCATCGAATATATGACCGGCGGTGTTGCCGTTATACTTGGGGACATAGGTGAAAATTTTGCCGCCGGCATGACAGGCGGCATGGCCTTTGTGCGCGATCCCAGGAACGAACTCGGCGTCAGGATCAACGCCGAAAGCGTCGTCTGGCAGCGCCTGGAATCGCGCTATTGGACGGATCTGCTGGTTGGGCTCATCGAGGAACATGCCGCCGAAACCGGTTCGCGCCATGCCAAACGCATCCTCCAGCAATGGGACCTTGAGCGTGACTATTTCTGGCAAGTCTGCCCGAAAGAAATGCTCGCACGCCTGAAGCATGCGCTCAGCGACAAACCGCAGTCGGTTCAGGCGTAAGCCAAGGGAATCTGAGGTTTTTTCCGCCCCGTTCAAGCCAAGTGCTTGCGTTGTGCCGATGCCCCCTCGTAAGAAGCCATATGGGGGAATCACAGGAACCCGCGCAAACACGCCGCTTCACTGTTGCTGGTCTGGGCAGCAATGACTGTGTCGCGCGCGTCGAACATGCACTCTTGTCGGTGCCTGGCGTGGAAAATGCGATCGTCGACATCGAACTCGAACAAGCCATTGTTCGTGTGGCGTCGAACGTCAGCAACGACGATTTGGCCGACGCCGTAGAGGCGGCTGGCTACGCGCTTCTCATTGCGCCTGGTGCCGGTCCCGATAAGTTCTTTCATCTGCAACACGAACCGGATGATCCTCCCGAACCCATCCATCCTGAGCCCCCGCCAGCACCTCAACCGCCACCTCAGGTGTTCCCAGGTGATCAAGACGAGGACTCGCCCACACGCTCGACCTGGCAACGGGTCTGGCACATCGGATCGCGCACGTTGATTTATGGGTTCATCGGATCGATCATATTGACGTTGGCCTATCGGATCCTGCCCGTGCCCACGACGATGTTGATGCTCAGCGAAGCAATTATTGAAGGCCGCACCATTCGCAACAACTGGGTGGCGCTCAGGCAAATTTCACCCAACCTCATCCGCGCGGTCATTGCCTCCGAAGACAACGAGTTTTGCAGGCATTGGGGCTTTGACTTCAAAGAGCTTGAAGATGCATGGAAGGAATCCAAAAACGGCGGGCGTTTGCGCGGCGCCTCAACCATCAGCCAGCAGACAGCGAAAAACGTTTTCCTGTGGCCTGATCGTTCCTGGATTCGTAAAGGGCTTGAGGCTTATTTCACCGTTCTCATCGAAGTTTTGTGGCCCAAGCAGCGCATCATGGAAGTCTATCTCAACGTCATCGAATGGGGTCCCGGGATTTTCGGCGCCGACGCCGCCGCTCGAAGATGGTTCGGAAAATCCGCAGCCAGACTCACACCACTGGAAGCAGCAAGGCTTGCGGCAATCCTGCCAAACCCGGTCCGCTACCGCGCCAATCCGCCAGGCCCCTACGTGAACAGCCGCGGTTACACAATTTCCGCGCGTGCCTACAACGTTGATCTGAACGGTGTTGACCGGTGCGCACGGCCTTGAGACGCCCGCTTAAGGCGATAGACATTCGCGAACTCGCCCTGGAGCAGGGCTTTGACGCCGTGGGCTTTGCAGCCGCACAAACGGCTGAGCGCACCCGCGAAGCTCTCAGGGAATTTATTCTGGCCGGCCATCACGGCGACATGGGTTGGATGGAAACAAGGGAAGCCGAGCGCTCCAGCCCCAACCTGCTGTGGCCCGATGCAAAAAGTGCGATTGTGCTGGCGATGTCATACGCGCCCGCGGACGACCCGCTGGCGGCTCTTCAACAGAATGACCGCGCCACAATCTCGGTTTATGCCAAGGGCAGCGACTATCACGAACTGATCAAGAAGCGCCTGAAAACGATAGCGCGCGCGCTAGTCGCAAAATGCGGTGGCGGCGTAAAAGTCTTCGTCGACACCGCGCCTCTCATGGAAAAACCGCTTGCCCAGGCTGCAGGCATCGGCTGGCAGGGTAAACATACAAATCTTGTCAGCCGCGAACACGGCTCATGGCTATTCCTCGGCGTCATCCTGACGACACTTGAAATCAACGCCGATGAAAGCGAGCCGGATCATTGCGGCACCTGTCAGCGCTGCCTTGACGTCTGCCCGACCAAAGCATTTCCAACACCCTACAAACTCGACGCCCGCCGCTGCATTTCATACCTGACGATCGAGCACAAAGGGCCAATCCCGCGTGAACTGCGCCCACTCATGGGCAATCGGATTTATGGCTGCGATGATTGCCTGGCTGTGTGCCCATGGAACAAGTTCGCCGCCGCATCGCGCGAAACAGCGTTTCACGCCCGCGCGGAACTGAACGCCGTCCGCCTGGCTGATCTTGCCAAACTCGACGACCAGTCCTTCCGTGCCCTGTTCAGGAATTCACCGGTTAAGCGCATCGGCCGTGATCGCTTCATGCGCAACATCCTCATCGCCATCGGCAACTCGAACGACCAAACCTTGGTAAAATCAGCCTTGGCCTTGCTTGAGGACCCGTCGGCCCTGGTGCGCAGTGCCGCGATTTGGGCATTGAGCCGCTTGATGACCGAATTGGAATTCTCGAGCCTGCGGGATGAATGGGCCACGCGCGAACACGACGCAGTCGTCCTGGAAGAATGGCAGGCCGCCTAACGTCCGGACTTGACCTCCAGTTTCTCGATTTCCCTGCGTGCGCTCGCGGCCGCAGCGCTATGCGGTGCCAGTTTCAACACTTCGAGAAAATCCAGCCGGGCTCCGGCCTTGTCGCCACCGGCCGCCCGGATCAGGCCGCGTTCCGCAAGCGCTTCTACGTTTTTTTCTTCGAGCAATAACGCCTGCGTAATGTCACCTTTGGCGCCTTGGAGATTTTTCTGTGCGCGCCGCGCGCTCGACCGCAACACCAGCGCTTCGGCATTTCCAGGTTCGGCAGCCAAAGCGGCCGACAAATCCGATTCAGCCGCTGCCCATTTCTTCAAAGCCGCCGATGCGCGCGCGCGATCAATCAGATAAATCGCCTCGCTTGGCATCAGCGCCAGCGCCGCTGAAAACGATTCGGTTGCCAGCTCAGGCTGTCCCGCCAGCAACCACGCATTGCCGGCCTGGTCCATGATTTCCGCACGCATTTCGGCATCGCCGGCCGAACCCTTGCGCGCCAGCTTGTCCAGGCGGCGCGCGGCCTCCCCGTACTGCTTCAACCCCACAAGCGCCACCGCTGCACAATGTTCGGCCAGCGGGTTGCTGCCATCCACTTGGGCGTTCATCGCCATTTCAAGCGCTTGATCGGGATGACGCTCGGCCTTTTTCAGGCAGGCTTCATAAGAGAAACTATTGGCGCTGGTCAGCACGCCTGCGAGAATGAGTTGGATGATCATGGCCGGAGAGTTCGCAGACTTTCAGGCAATTTCAAGTCTAAATCGTTTTTAAGGTTCCTCGGGCATACACATGAACCGCTTGTTTTGTTTCGGAATGGGCTTTTGCGCCAAAGCGTTGTCACAAAATCTTGCGCCCAGGGGCTGGGCCATCGGCGCATCCACGCGCGGACCGGTTGGTTACCAGTCCTTTCCGTTTGACTCCGGCCTAAGTGATGCGCTGCATGGCACGACGCATGTTTTGATCAGTGCGCCGCCAGAAGGCGAGGGTGATCCGGTCCTGGCAATGCATGCAGCCACCCTGTCCGCCATTTCGCCGCCACTCAAATGGTTGGGTTATCTCTCCACAACCGGAGTCTACGGAGACCATGGCGGAAATTGGATCGACGAAACGACACCGGTCGCCCCCAAAAGCCCGCGCGCCCGGCGCCGGGTCGAAGCCGAACTCGCGTGGTTGGAGTGGGGAGCCAATGCAAACGTTCCAATTCACATTTTTCGCCTGGCCGGAATCTATGGTCCAGGCCGCAGCCCAATCGACGCATTACGCGCGGGCACCGCGCGCCGCATCGTCAAACCAGGACAAGTGTTCTCGCGTATCCACGTCGACGATGTCGCGACCGTCCTCGCAGCGTCGATGGCACACCCCAACTCGGGAAGGATCTACAACGTCTGCGACGACGAACCCGCACCACCGCATGTGGTCGTGGAATATGCAGCAAGCCTGATCGGCGTATCACCGCCACCACTAGAAACCTTTGAAGGCGCCGCTCAATCAATGTCGGAAATGGCACTAAGTTTCTACGCTGAATCTAAGCGCGTCGGCAACCAACGCGTCAAGTCCGAACTCGCTGTCACGTTGCTATATCCAACATATCGAGAAGGACTGAGGGCATGTAACAGCCGCTGATTGACAAAGTATACGTCATTGGCGTATAAATGGACGATGACCGATGCGTCGTCTTTGATCACCGTCGTAGAATTGCAGGAATTCTCTCGTGCCGCAGCAAAAACGTGGTCCGAAGCAGTGCTTACGGAGTTCATGGACTACATAGCGGCCCATCCCCTGGCTGGCGTAATAATCGAAGGGACGGGTGGAGTCAGGAAAGTAAGGTGGAGTCGAGGTGGTATGGGAAAACGTAGTGGCGTTCGAATTGTGTACTACTATCACGACGATGAAATTCCACTATTTTTGCTTGCAATGTTTTCAAAGAGCTCAAAATCGGATCTCGACCCGCCAGAAAAACGCCAAGCGCAAGAATTTGTGCGAGCCGTAAAAAATCGGCGGAAAGGAAACTGAAGATGACCAAGGCAGGCAAAACGATCTTGCAAGGATTAAAAGAAGCTGTCGACTACATGGACGGCAAGCGCGCCGGAACCAAAACTCATGTTTTGCGGGTTCCAGATGTGAAAGCAATCAGGAAAAAACTTGGTATGTCTCAGTCAGAGTTTGCAGCCACATACCGTATCCCGCTCGATACACTACAAGGTTGGGAGCAAGAGCGCCGGGGGCCGGACGCAACCGCGTCTGCCTACTTGAACACAATCGCACGCATGCCCAAGCAAGTGAAAGCGGCATTGTCGAATTGATGCCCGAGCGTCGCTCTGAAAAATTAGTCGTGCTCCAAGTCATCCCGGCCCTCGACACCGGCGGCGCAGAGCGCACCGCCGTCGATGTAGCGCGCGCCATTGTGCAGGCGGGTGGTCAGGCCTGGATCGCGACTGAAGGCGGCAGGCTGGTGACCGAGGCGGAAAAATACGGCGCCAAGCTGGCCTTGGGAAATTTTGGCACAAAAAATCCGCTGGAGATTTGGAACAACGCAGCCAGGTTGAGCGCGCTCATCCGCAAGCATGACATTTCAATCGTTCATGCACGCTCGCGAGCGCCGGCCTGGAGCGCATACATCGCCTCCCGCCGCGCTGGCGCAAAATTTGTCGCCACCTACCACGGCATTTACAACGCCTCCAATCCGTTCAAGCGCTACTACAATTCAATCATGGCAAAAGGCGATGCCGTAATCGCCAATTCCCAGTTCACCGCAGATCACGTGAAAGCTCAGCACAGGTTGGATGCGCACAAACTGTTTACGATCCCGCGCGGCGTCGATGTTGCAGCCTTCACACCCCAGAGCGTCACCGCAGAGCGTATCGAAGCCATCAAGAAAGACTGGAGCCTGAAACCCAATAGACGCGTCATCCTGCTGCCGGGCCGCCTGACGCGCTGGAAGGGTCAACTGCTCTTCATCGAGGCACTGGAAAAACTGCCGGACAAAAACTTTGAAGCGGTAATGGCGGGCGACGCCCAGGAACGGGACTCATATGTTGCGGAGCTTCGTTCAGCCCTCGATCGTGCGGGACTATCTCAGAACGTCCGCATTCCTGGCCATTGCAACGACATGCCCGCAGCCCTGATGGCCGCCGATCTGATCGTCGCCCCTTCAATCGAACCGGAAGCATTTGGCCGCATCGCCGTAGAAGCCCAGGCAATGGGACGCCCCATCGTCGCCTCGCGCCTGGGTGCCCAAACCGAAACCATCCTCGACGGCGTAACAGGATTTCTCTTTCCACCGGGCGATGCGGCAGCCTTGGCTCAAGCCATTGCGAAGGCGCTGGCAATGCCAGAAGCAGATCGCCACAAAATGGCACAAGCCGGCCGCGAGCGTGTGCTTCAAAAATACACTGTCGATGTCATGTGCGCCTCAACACTCCAGATCTATCAACGGCTTTTGTCGTGACTGAAGTCTCTATTGTTTCCGCAAGTTGAGCGGTTCAGCTTGCGCCTTGATGCTATCGGGACGCTCCGCCATTTCAAGCATCCGGGCAATACGCGAAAACCTTGAGTAGGCGCCAATCATTGATGCCACGAAGCCTTTGAGACCTCCCGTGAAATGGCGTCGCACCAGATAGTATTTGAGAAACGCCAAGGGAAACTCGAATACCAGTCTCAGCCTTAGTGTTGTCACGGATTTGAGCTTTGAATGGTCAGCATTGTACCGCGCCCGTTCCACGGCCTTCTGGATCTGATCGTCATACGTTCTAGCTGAAAAATGGTACACCTCACCCTTCAGCGTCACAGTCGACTGCCCTGCCGCATCGACGGAATCATGAATGGGAGAGTCCTTGAACCGCGCTCGCCGCCGGTCGTAAAGCCGCGGCACAATAAAGTCTCGCGCCCAAAGCCTGGGGCGGCGGCACCCGGGATAGACATCATTGATCCGCAGCGAATAAGCAGCCAGAGCAGGCTCGGCATTCACGAACATCCTCTGGATTTCAACGGCGAGATCCGGCGAGACAACCTCGTCGGCATCAAGGTTCAGCAGCCAGTCGTTCCGGCATTGTGTCTCACCAAACCGCTTCTGCTGTCCGAAGCCCGGCCAGGCGTTGAAGATCACGCGCGCGCCCGAATTTTCCGCAACCGCCTGCGAGCCATCAGTGCTGCCCGAATCGATGACAATGACCTCGTCAACCCAGTCACGCACCGCGCCGATGGTGCGCTCCAGACGGTCCGCCTCATTCTTCGCAATGATAAAGCAGGACAACGGAATGCGCGGCACTGTAAACATTGCCTCCCAATTCGATCTGCAGGGCAGTGACACAACGTCCGCGCCATCGCAAGACAGTCCTCCTTGACTTGGGGCTGGCGCGTCACCAATCTGCCGCGTTTTCGCAACGTCAGCCATTTAACCAAGTGGAGAATGCCCTCGTGTCTGCTGCACCCGCCAACGAAATCCGGATCACCCTGCCAGACGGCTCGGTGCGGACGACGGCGCCGGGCAGCACCGGCGCGGATGTCGCGGCGTCAATTGGGCCCGGCCTCGCCAAGGCGGCGCTGGCGGTAAAGGTCAACGGCGAACTCAAGGATCTCGACTGGCCGATCCCGTCCGACGCCAAAATTGAAATCGTCACCCGCAAAAGCGAAGAAGCGCTCGACCTCATCCGCCACGACACTGCGCATTTGTTGGCCCAAGCCGTGCAAGCCCTGTTCCCCGGCACGCAAGTGACAATCGGCCCCAACATCGAAGACGGTTTTTTCTACGACTTCGCGCGCAACGAGCCCTTCACGCCCGACGATCTGCCCAGGATCGAAGCCAAGATGCGCGAACTTGTGGCGAAAGATCTGCCGACCAAACGCACGGTGTGGGAACGCGACAAGGCAGCCAAACACTTCCTCGACATGGGTGAGCAATACAAAGCCGAAATCGTTCGCGACCTGCCGGCCGACGAAGAAGTTAGCGTCTACTATCACGGCGACTGGCACGATCTCTGCCGCGGACCTCACCTCGCGTCGACCGGCAAAATCGGTCTCGGCTTCAAGCTGACCAAACTCGCTGGCGCCTATTGGCGCGGCGACGCAAAGAACGCACAGCTGCAACGCATTTACGGCACCGCCTGGCGCGACGAAAAGGAACTCGCCGCTTACCTCACGCGCCAGGAAGAAGCCGAAAAGCGCGACCACCGCAAGATCGGCAAGGAAATGGATCTCTTCCACATCCAGGAAGAAGCCGTCGGCCAGGTCTTCTGGCATCCGAAAGGCTGGACGCTTTATCGCACGGTTGAAAATTACATCCGCCGCAAGGTCGAGCACGCCGACTATCGCGAGGTCAAAACCCCGCAATTGATCGACCGCAAATTGTGGGAACAATCGGGCCATTGGGAAAACTACCGCCCCAACATGTTCATCGCCGAAGTCGACGAAGGCTCGGACCATGCCCGCCGAATCCTCGCGGTCAAGCCGATGAACTGCCCCGGCCACGTGCAAATCTTCAAGCAGGGCTTGAAATCCTATCGCGACCTTCCGTTGCGCCTTGCCGAATTCGGCGCCTGCCATCGCTATGAACCCTCGGGCGCGCTACATGGCATCATGCGCGTGCGCAGCTTCGTGCAGGACGACGCGCACATTTTCTGCACCGAGGAACAGATTGTCTCGGAGACGAAGAACTTTGTCGAACTCCTGACCGAGGTCTATCGCGAACTCGGATTCGATTCGTTCATCACGAAATTAGCGACCCGCCCCGAACTGCGCGGAGGCACTGAAGCACAATGGGATCACGCCGAGCGCGCGCTGGAAAACGCCTGCAGGACCATCGGCTTGCCTTATACCGTCAACGCGGGCGAAGGCACGTTCTATGCGCCCAAGCTCGAATTCGTGTTGCGCGACGCCATCGGCCGCGACTGGCAATGCGGCACAATCCAGCTCGACTATGTCCTGCCCGAACGCCTCGACGCTGAATACATAGCCGAAGACGGCACCCGCAAGCGCCCCGTCATGCTCCACCGCGCCATTGTGGGTTCGCTCGAACGCTTTATCGGCGTCTTGATCGAGCATCACGCCGGCAAGTTCCCGCTGTGGCTCGCCCCCGTTCAAGCGGTGGTCGCCACCATCGTCAACGACGTCGACCCTTATGCGCGCGAAGTCGCCGCTGCCCTGAAGCTCGCCGGCATCCGGGTCGAAACCGACCTGCGCAATGAAAAGATCAACCGCAAGGTTGCCGAGCACTCGCAGGCCAAGGTCCCCTACCTCTTGGTCGCTGGCCGGAAGGAGGCCGAGGAGCGCACGCTTTCGGTTCGTCGTCTGGGCTCCGAAAAACAGGAAATGTTGAGCCTGGAGGCCGCCGTCAAACTGCTGACCAGCGAGTCAATCCCCCCCGATCAGCGCTGATCGCGCAACCGTTTGGGGAACTTTGCGGCTCAATTGGGCGGTCAAGGCCAAAAATCTATCCAAACCTCGCATGTTCGCCTTGCGTTAACTCCCGTCATTCCTATTCTGCACCCTTGGATTTGCATCGGGGAGGTCCCGGTCCAGATCGACAAGTCCCAGGACACCACGCCAAAGTGGTTCAAGGGCCACTCCCGTTCACGACGAGGGGATTTCCACTGCTACCAGAAGTGCCACGGTGAAAACCAAAGCAGACTTCAAGGCGGTGCGGCCCGCCTCGAAGCAGCGTTGGTGGTCTCTGCACGCTTTGACCGTACGTTCCGGGCACACAAAAAAGGAGTTAGCCAATCAATAAACGTTCTTTCCAACCTGCGCAGGTACCAACGAAAGACGGCCCGCGCATAAATGAGATGATTACCGCCCACGAACTTTTGGTAATCGACGATGCAGGCGAAAAACGCGGCGTGATGAGCAAGTACGATGCTCTCCGGCTCGCGGAAGTCGAAGGACTGGATCTGGTCGAAGTAGCCCCGATGGCCAAGCCCCCGGTCGTCAAACTGATGGATTTCGGCAAGTACAAGTATCAGGAACAGAAGAAAGCAGCCGAAGCCCGCAAGCATCAGAAAATCATCGAGATCAAGGAGATCAAGCTCCGTCCGATGATTGATGATCACGACTACGAAGTTAAAATGCGGTCGATCAAGCGCTTCTTCGAAGAAGGCGACAAAGTCAAAGTGACCCTGCGTTTCCGTGGCCGCGAAATGGCGCACATGGAACTGGGCATGCAGCTGCTGCAAAAGGTCAAGCTGGACACCGACCAGATCGGTAAGGTCGAGCAGGAACCAAAGCTCGAAGGCCGTCAAATGGTTATGGTCATCGCGCCTAAGGGCTGACCGGCGTCAGCCAGCCACGATAGCGCCCAGCGTTGTCGCTCCATGCGTGGGCGCTAGCCAGCGCTGCAACGCAAGGCAGTCTCGCTGCGCGTTGTGCGGATTGCAAAGCGCTTGAACTGCTCTTCGATGCTGGCGAGGTCGACTATGCCGGTGCAAGCCAACGCACCACGCCTCGACACACTCCCATCCAGCAAACCGCGCACGACACACAGCGCGGGCAGTGCAGGGATGTGCGGACCGTGACCGGCGTCGGCAATCAACGACCACTGCGCCCGCACAAGGCGCGCGTCGGCATTGACCCCTTCAACGCAAACACTCATGCCGCCGCGATCACTGCCAAACCGGCGAAGCAATTGGGTCAGCCCGTGTAGTGCCCCCGCAAAAGGCACAAGAGATTTCACAAGTTTCAGCCGCACCAGAAAACTCAACGCCCACAGACCCAAATGCATCACAGAAACTTCGACATTGGCATAAAACACTGCGCTGCGCAGGGCCGCAAAGCGCGCCGGAACAAGGTCGAGATCCGGCGTTTCAACCAGCGACGCAAACCGCCACCCCAATCCGGTGAACCGTCGCCGCGCCAGCAATCCCCATCCCGGTGCTACCGTCCAACGGCCATGCCGCAACAGCCTGACCGGCCGGCCCACATAGCTCAAAATCGCCTGCACAACCGACAGCCCCATCTGCGCCCGCCCGCTTGGCAAGATGACGGTCTCAACCTCGTCCACACGAAGCCACCCGTCAGTCAGCGCCTCGATCACCGCCATCGACAAGGCCGGCGTCGAACTTGCGCCCGACACAGCCAGCACGCCGCGCAGCTTGGCAAGTTCATCCAGTTGCGGGAACTTGGCCACGAACCCGCGCGCATCCGCCAGATCGGCATAGTGGCAGCCGGCCTCGATCACAGCCCTGGCAAAGTTCAGCGAACTGTCTTGAAAAGGCCCCGCCGCATCGACAACGCAAAAGGCTTTCAGCTGCGAAATCGTTGACGCGTCCGCGCTCTGCCGGTCGATGGCCACAGCCGTCACACGTCCCCGCAATGCGCCAAGCGAAGCCGCAAACTGTTCGGCCTTGTCTCGCGAGCGCCCACAGACAATCACGTCGCAGTCTGTTGTCTCAAGCAATCCCTGAACCAGCGACCGGCCGAATGCACCGGCGCCGCCAACAACGGCAATCCGCCGGGTCAGGGTTTAATCGCTCCTGAAATGGCGGCAGCAGCCGGACCCGACAGATCCTGGAGCGGCCCCAGAGGTTTCTTCTCGGTCTTCACTTCCAGGATCGAAGGTGTCCCCGACCACAGCTTATAGACAACAACGCCGTCCTGAACCAGCAGCAGCATCGAGGCTTTCCAGCCCGTCGACGTGGTCTCACGCTCAAACCCAAGTACGTCCAGCGCCACATTCCCGGTACGGTCCTTCGAAGAAATCGAAGGCTCGGCAAGCCAGCCCGCGCAGCGCTCGCGTGCGGTCAGACATGCCTGCACCGCAGGGTCCAGATCATCGGACTTCATCGATTGTTGCGGCAGAAAGCGCGGCACTAGATCCAGATAATTCAAAACCTTGATGTTTGGCGTTGTGTAGGGATCGAACCCGCGCACTTTCAGTTCCCGCGCCGTTGTCACAAACGGCTTGACCTGATTGAAAGCGTCTTCCGCGCTAACGTAAGTCTGGAACGGTGTTTGCGTCGTCTCAACTGTCGAAGGCAGGACACCCCAGCTGGCGCACGAAGCCAGCGCCAAACACGCCACACTCAAAACGGGAACACGCGAAAATTTCATGTTTGTGACTCAACTGATGTGGGGTTGGCGGGCATCTTGGCGGCAAAGCTCACCAAACGCAATTTGCACAATGATCGTCGTGGTCACCTGTCACATTCCCTTGAGCACCGTATTCAACCGGTCCGGGTAGTCCGTGCAGATTCCATCAACGCCAAAATCGGCCAAGCGCGCCAGATCTGACAGGTCATTGACCGTCCACGCCCCAACCTTCAAACCCAATTCCTGTGCCTCGGCCAGCGTGGAGCGATTGATATCGGCGCAATAGGGGAACCATCCGTCTGCGCCGGCAGCTTTCGCGGCCTTGATCACAGAGCCATATGTGGGCCTGTCGAACCCGCCAGTCCATGGCGCGCGGCTTTTCTCCAGCGCCCGCAATCTTTCAAGCTCAGTCTTGGCGGGCGGGCCGTGCGAGGCTGGAACTGTGCCATCCCCAAACCAGCTTTGCGGCAGTGTTGTGAACCAGCACTCAATCCCCGGCGCCAGTTTCTTGGCGGCGATCAAGGCTGGCCAGTCAAATCCAACCAGCACAGTTCGATCCAGAAATTTCTCGCGCTTCAAAACCCGGATCACCGACTCCGCCATGCTCTCAGGTGACGCCGTTTGTGATCGCTCCAGAAAATTGCTCTTCAGTTCGATCCATAACCGTTGTGAGCCGCCCGCCCGATTGATCATATAAATAACTTCAGCCAGCTTCGGGATACGCTCTCCGTCCGCCGCAAGCTGCTCAGGATACCGCGCTGCGTATTTCGTACCCGGCTTCAGGCGGCCAATGTCGTAGGTTTGCAGGTCGGGATAGGGCAGGTCCTTGATCAATCCGCCGGTCTTGTCCAGCCATTGCCCATTGGCGTCGCGCACAATTTCGCGTTTGAGTGCATCATCGTGGAACACCACGACCGTGCCATCTTTTGCCACGTGAACGTCGAGCTCAAATCCGTCGACGCCCAGATCCAGCGCGTGAGCAAAGGCGGCAAGCGTGTTTTCAGGCTTGAGTCCAGCCCCGCCCCGATGCGCAATATTGAGAGATTTCTTCACGAGAGTTGATGGTTCAATTTTCCGGTTCGGCTGGAACTATAGCACTCTATTCTGCCCCGCGACGCCCTTCTTGTGTCCCAGTCAATGGCGGATTTCCGCGATTGGCTTCACCACCCAACTCCTGCCACAGTCTTGGTGTGCAATAGTGGTCCGCTGCATGGGAGGGCTTTGCCATGTCGGACACCGTTGAATTGCCGTTGATGCATTGGCTTTGGTTGACCGCGCTGTCAGGTATCGTCAGCAACATTGGCTGGGAGCTGTTCACCTATTTCAGTCACGCGATGTTTCACAGTTTCTCATCCGCGTGGCACGAGTTCAAAAAACTTCCGTCGCACCTGTTCTCGTTGCACGCTCCATTCCGAATAGCGGGCGTCACCATCGCCGCATTGGCGGTGATTAGCCTCATGCAAACAACAAGCAACATACAGTTCGCGTTGGTGCCGCTCCAACTCCTCGAAACCTACCGCTCATATGCCTACGGCTTGGGTGACATGATCTTTGCAGCGATCATCGATCCGCAATCACGTCACCAGGTCTACGACGCGTTGATCGCAGGCCTGATCTTTGTTTTCGTCATTTGGCGCACGGCGTCAGGGTGGAAAAACTACGGCGAATTTCAAAGCGCTCACGGCGGCCACGATGGCGGGCTCTCGCTCACTGCCTATTTCGGCCTGCAATTGCTGGGTGGCTTGGGCGCGGTGGTGATCGCACTGGTGATGCTTCAACGCACGTGATGCCTGAACAAAAACAGAATCCAGTTAACCAACCGCGCAAAATCAGCGCTTAATTGCTGCTGCAAAATGCTCAAGGGCGTGCGAACCTGCGCCCTTCGGGGATGGTCGCATCCAGGGGGAATGAGGCGCGATGCGTTGGATCATGGCCGGGCTTTTGGGCGTTGCTCTCGTGGCTTCGGCCGCGAGCGCAAATTCTAGCTGGAAGATCACCAAAGACCATTGGGACGCGGCCGACGAGAAGCGCTTCGGTGAGTTTGTTGTTGGTTTCGGCGAG
>JAWXBO010000182.1:0-17483 GCA_034440175.1 Alphaproteobacteria bacterium | reverse complement strand
TCGCCACTCCGCCCTTAACGCCAGCACTCACCTCACATCGACGAGCATTCCCATGACCGCCCCCGGTTCCGCCCCCGCCCAGGCCCGCGAATACAAAGACACGCTGTTCCTCCCCGACACCAATTTCCCCATGAAGGCGGGCCTGCCCAAGGCCGAGCCCGAATGGCTCGCTCATTGGGACAAGATCGGCTTGTACAAACGCCTGCGCGACACCGCCAAAGGCCGCCCGAAATTCATCTTCCACGACGGCCCCCCTTACGCGAACGGCAACATCCATCTCGGCACCGGCATGAACAAAATCCTCAAGGATTTCGTCGTGCGTTCCCAAGGCATGCTGGGCAAAGACGTGCCCTACATCCACGGCTGGGACTGCCACGGCCTGCCCATCGAATGGAAGGTCGAAGAGAAATATCGCAAAGCCGGTCAAGACAAAGACCAAGTCCCGCTGATCGAGTTCCGCCAGGAATGCCGCGACTTCGCCAATCACTGGCTGAACATCCAGCGCGCAGAGTTCAAGCGTCTGGGCACGATCGGTGAGTGGGACAATCCCTACGTGACCATGGCGCCCTCCAGCGAAGCGATCATTGTGGGCGAAATTCAGAAATTCGTCATGAACGGCGCACTCTATCGCGGCTCGAAGCCGGTGATGTGGTCCGTCGTCGAAAAAACCGCGCTCGCCGAAGCCGAAGTCGAATACCACGAAAAGCTGTCGCCCACGATCTTCGTCAAGTTTCCCGTGCGCGCTGCTGGCCAACTGGAAAGGGCCAGCATCGTCATCTGGACGACAACGCCCTGGACCATTCCCGGCAACCGAGCAATCTGCTATTCGCCAAAAATCGCCTACGGCCTCTATCGTGTGGGCGCCACAGGCGAGTTGCTTGTGCTCGCCGACACGCTCGCCGAAACCGCCAAGACCGCGGCCAAAATCGAAGAGTGGGAGCGCGTCTGCGATGTCGATCCAACGGGCCTCGTCTGCGCGCATCCGTTTGCGGGCCAGGGCTACGACTTCCCCGTCCCGCTGTTCGCGGGCGAGCACGTAACCGACGACACCGGCACCGGCTTCGTCCACACCGCGCCCGGCCACGGCGAGGAAGACTTCGAAATTTGGATGCTAAATCCGCAAGCCCATCCCAAAGAGGGCCCGCCGATCCCGTTCACCGTATCGGAAGACGGCTCGTTCTTTCCGCACGTGCCCATCTTCGCAGGCAAGAAAATCCTCACCGCCGACGGCAAGGACGGCGACGCCAACGGCGCCGTCATCGGCGAACTGATCAAGGCGAACGCCTTGCTCGCCAAGGGCAAGCTGCGCCACGACTATCCGCATTCCTGGCGCTCGAAGGCGCCGGTGATCTTCCGCAACACGCCGCAATGGTTCATCGCCATGGACAAACCCATCGCGAACCTCGGCAGCAAAACACTGCGCGAACTTGCGCTCAAGGCCATCGACGATACGCATTTCGTGCCCGAGCAAGGCCGCAACCGCCTGCGCGCCATGGTTGAAAAGCGCCCGGACTGGGTGATCTCGCGCCAGCGCGCCTGGGGCGTACCCATCCCGATCTTCATGCGCAAGGAAGGCGGCGAGATACTACGCGATGCCGAAGTCAACAAGCGCGTCACCGATGCCGTCGCCAAAGGCGGCACCGACGTCTGGTTCACGACGGACATGCAGATTTTCCTCGGCGACAAATACACCGCCGCCGACTACACCCGCGTCGACGACATCATCGACGTCTGGTTCGAGTCGGGCTCAACCCACGCCTTCGTCATCGAGCCTGACCCCACGCAAGGCTGGCCCGCCGACCTTTACCTCGAAGGCTCCGACCAACACCGCGGCTGGTTTCAATCCTCGCTGCTGGAGTCCTGCGGTACCCGCGGCCGCGCGCCCTACAAGACCGTGCTCACCCATGGCTTTGTGCTCGACGAAAAGGGCTACAAACAGTCGAAGTCGCTGGGCAACACGGTCGAACCGCAAAAAATCGCCGAGCAGAACGGCATCGAGATCATGCGCATCTGGGCGGCGTCGTCCGATTTCACGCAGGACATGCGTCTCGGCAACGAGATCCTGAAGGCCAACGTCGAATCCTATCGCAAGCTGCGCAACACCATGCGCTACATCCTCGCAAATTTGATAGAGTGGAAGGACAGCGAACGCGTGGCCGTCAAGGACATGCCAGAGCTCGAACGCTGGATCCTGCATCGCATCAGCGAACTCGACGTCACCGTTCGCAGCGGTTACGCGGCCTTTGACTTTAATCGCGTCTTCACCGCGGTCTTCAATTTCTGTACCACCGACCTATCGGCCATCTATTTCGACATCCGCAAAGATGCGCTCTACTGCGACGCGACCTCGTCGTTGCGCCGAAGAGCCGCCCGCACCGTGCTCGACCATCTGTTCAACCATCTGACGGCGTGGCTCGCGCCCGTCATGGTCTTTACGATGGAAGAAGTATGGCGCACGCGTCACAACGGCGAGAACGACAGCGTCCACTTGCGCACCTTTCCCGAAGTCCCCGCCGACTGGCACAACAAGACGCTCGCCGAAAAATGGACCCGTGTCCGCGAGCTACGCCGCGTCGTCACGGGCGCCCTCGAAGTTGCCCGCCGCGAAAAAACTATCGGCTCAAGCCTCGAAGCAGCGCCCACGTTGCACGTTGCCAACGCGGACGCGGCATTGTTCGAAACCCTTGACCTCGCAGAAATCACCATCACGTCGGCTGCATCCATCGCCGTGGGGGAGGGCGCCTTCAAGCTCGATGACGTCACCGGCGCCAGCGCTTCCTTCGCCAAAGCAAATGGCGCCAAATGCGCCCGTTGTTGGAAAATCCTGCCCGATGTGGGAAAGAGCGCTGTTCATCCACACATCTGTTTGCGCTGTGAGGCAGCTGTCACGGAGCACGACAAAAAGTGAAACGCTTGTTGGCGCAACCGTTCAACTTTGGCCTTGCCATCGCCGCCACCGTCCTGGCGTTGGACCAGGCGTGGAAAGTGCTGTTCCTGCACGGCTTCGGCTGGGTTCGTACCCTGGGTAACCAGCAAAACGACATTCGCCTCGAAGTTCTGCCATTTTTCGACATCGTGATGGTGTGGAATTACGGCATTTCCTACGGCCTGTTCCAGGCCACAACCGATTTTCACCGTTGGGTACTGGCCTTTTTTGCCATCGGCGTCACTTCGTTCCTTGTCTGGTGGTTGCATGGCGTAAAAGACTTGCGGCTTTCCCTGGCAATAGGCTTAATTATCGGCGGCGCCGTAGGAAATGTGATTGATCGCATAGTTTACGGGGCAGTAGCCGACTTTTATCTTCTCCACGCTTTCGGCTATTCTTGGTATGTGTTCAACATTGCCGACACAGCCGTCGTGGCGGGTGTGCTGATTATGGGGTTCGACCTCGTGGTCAGCGAATACAAGGCAAGAGTGCCGGGCGTTCACAACGCCAAGAATACCAACAAGGAGTAAGCCGTGAGTCAAGTAAAGCGCAGTTTGATGGTGGCCGGAATGTTCGCCCTCACCTTGGCCGGCTGCACCGGCATGAAGGAATCTCTGGGTGCGGCCAAGCAGGCACCCGATGAAACCAGCGTCACAGCGCGCGCTCCTCTCGTTGTCCCGGCGACCTTTGCCCTCAAGTCGCCCCAGCCAGGCGCCCCGCGCCCGCAGGATTCCGATGCCGCCGATCAAGCCCAGCGCGTGCTTGGCGGTGCGCCCAAAGTTGCTCCGGCAACGCAGGGTGAGTTGGCGTTGCTCGCAGCCTCGGGTGCCGGCACATCAGACCCCAACATTCGCCAAGACTTGCGCCAGGAAGTGGTCCGCAAGAGCAAGCGCAAAACATACGCCGACACTGTTCTATTCTGGCGCGGCCGCAAGGAAGACCCCGGCACCCCGCTGGATGCATCCGAAGAGGTTGAGCGCATCGGCACACCCGCGACACAGGTTCAAACCGCCCCCGTGATCGAAAAAGGCGAAGCAACGCCTGCCGAACCAACCGCCCAGGAAAAGAAAAACGCCGACAAGGAAAGCTCCGGCGGCTGGTTCGACTGGTTTTAAGTTGCTCCCGCTTGTGCGAGAAGGTGGCGCGCTGCAATAATGCGGCGTGACGGATAAGGGCCCGTTGATTGCACCTTAAAAGTTCAGCATGCCCCCTTTCATCCAAGACATTACCTCCGCTCTCACCATCGCCCCTCTTCACGAAGCGTTCGGGAAACGCCAACCGGAGGCCGCAGGAGCGCTCACGCATTGGCGTCAGTCGCCTGACAAGAACATCCGCGCTCTGCGCCATTCTCTCTCGCGTACAGACGATCTTGACGCCGCGCACAACGTCGTCAATCACCTGTCGAAGGATGCCAGCGACGTCATCGTGCTTGGTGTCGGCGGCTCAAGCCTGGGTGCGCAGGCCCTGACCCAATTGGCCTACTGGGGAACGCCGGCCTACGCGCCACGCACCGGCTATCCAAGGCTGCATTTCCTCGACAACCTCAACGGCCCCACCTTCACAAAACTTTTGACACAACTGGATTTGCGTGCAGCCCGCTTTCACGTCGTCTCGAAATCGGGCAGCACGCCCGAACCCATCCTGCAAATGCTGGCGGCGATTGACGCATTGGAGAACGCTGGTGGCGGAAAATATCTGAAACACCATTTCAGTGGCGAAGTCGAACCTGGCGACAACCCGCTGCGCTCCATTCTGACTGCCATAGGTTCGCCCATCCTCGATCACGATCCAAACCTCGGCGGCCGCTACACCGCGTACAGTACAGTGGGTCTGGTTCCGGCGATGCTGGCAGGCCTTGATCCCATGGCCATCAGAAACGCTGGCCGCGAGGCATTCGAGACAGCGGCTTCGGCCGCAGACGGCGCTGCTCTTTGCGTCGCCGCGCGCGACATTGGCCTGTCCCAACATGTGATGTGGGCTTACGCAGACCGGCTGCAGCGCCTCACCAAATGGTGGCGTCAACTCTGGGCTGAAAGCTTGGGCAAAGCGGGGCAGGGCACAACCCCGCTCGACGCGCTGGGCCCCGTCGATCAACACAGTCAGCTGCAACTCTATCTCGATGGCCCCAACGACAAATTCTTCACCTTCGTCGATGCACCTGCAATTACTGGCGCCAAAGCCAATGCAGCCTGGGCCAACAAGCACGGTCTCCAAGCCTATGCGGGCCACGACATCTCTGAAGTCGTCGCCGCACAAATGCGAGCAACGGCACAAACTCTTAGCGCCCATGCCCGCCCGGTGCGCCGCCTCTCTTTGACCAGCCAGCTCGACGAACGCGGCCTCGGTGCCTTGATGATGCATCTCATCCTTGAGACTCTCATCTCAGCGCGTTTGTGGAATGTTGACCCTTTCGGCCAGCCTGCAGTGGAAGAGGGCAAGCGCCTGACCCGTCAGTATCTGGACGGCGGCATTTGAATATCCGCCGTCTCGCCGAGGGCACGATCAACCGCATCGCCGCCGGTGAAGTGGTCGAACGTCCCGCCTCAGCCGTCAAGGAACTCGTCGAAAACGCCATCGATGCCGGCGCCCGCCACATCGACATCTCAATCGCGGGCGGCGGCATGAGCCTGATCCGCATCGTCGATGACGGTAGCGGCATGAGCACAAGCGAACTTGCACTCGCCATCGAACGCCACGCTACGTCCAAGCTGCCGCGCGATGACGCGGGCGCGGATGACTTAACGTCGATCGCGACCTTGGGCTTTCGCGGCGAAGCCCTGCCGTCAATCGGCGCCATTGCCAGGCTCACGATCACCTCGCGAGGCGTGAACGCAACCGATGCCTTCGCCATATCCGTCGAAGGTGGCGAGCCTGCAGCCATCCGCCCCGCATCGTTCGACGGGCCTCGAGGCCACGGCACAATCGTCGAAGTCCGCGACCTGTTTTTCGCCACACCGGCACGCCTGAAATTCCTCAAGTCCGAACGCGCCGAATCCGCCGCCATCATCGAAATCGTCAAGCGCCTGGCACTCGCCCGCGCCGATGTCGGCTTCCGCCTTTCGACCGAAGAGCGCACGGTCCTCAAAGCCGCAGCTGAACCCGGTGATCTTTTCAACAGCCGCCTCGCGCGCATGAGCACGGTGCTTGGCTCGGACTTCGCCGAAAACGCCATGCCAGTCGATGCAACGCGCGAAGGTGTCCGCATTTCCGGCTACGCGGGTTTGCCGACCTTCTCGCGCGGCATGGCAACGCATCAATTCCTCTTCGTCAACGGCAGGCCGGTGCGCGACAAACTTCTCGTGGGCGCAGTGCGCGGCGCCTATGCCGACGTATTGGCGCGCGCCCGACATCCGGTGGTGGCGCTCTTCCTCGATATTCCGCCGCACGAAGTCGACGTCAACGTCCATCCCGCCAAGACCGAAGTGCGCTTTCGCGACGCCGCACTTGTGCGCGGCCTGATCGTCAGCGCCCTGAAATCAGCGATCATGGCAGGCTCAGCCCGCGCCTCGACAACAGTGGCGACCGGCACGCTGGAACGCTTCAGAACCGAACATCACACCTACAATTTCGCAGACCCAAGACCCTCGCAGCGAAATCTCGCTGAAGCAGCTGCCTTTTACGCCTCGCCGGAACCGCGCCAAGCCTCATTCGTCGATGCACCGCCGCTCGCACGTCCGCTGACCGAACCCGCACAGTCGAGCCACATGGAGCGCTTCCCCTTGGGCGTCGCGCGCGGCCAATTGCACAATACCTACATCGTCGCCCAAACCGGGGACGGCATGGTCATCGTCGACCAGCACGCGGCCCACGAACGCCTGATGCTCGACCGCATGCAGCGCGCCATCGCAGCCCAAGGCATAGAGCGTCAAGCCTTGCTCATTCCCGAAATCGTCGATCTCGACGGTCCCTCGGTCGACCGCTTGGCGACCCGCGCCAAGGAACTCGCCGAACTGGGCCTGATCATTGAATCCTTCGGCACCGATGCAGTCCTGGTGCGCGAAGTCCCCGCACTTCTCAAAGGCGGCGATATCAAAGGCCTCGTGCGCGACCTTGCCGATGAAATCGCCGAATACGGTGACACGCTCTCGCTCAAGGAACGCCTCGACGAAATCTGCTCCACAATGGCCTGCCACTCGGCCGTCCGCGCCGGCCGCAGCCTGACGCTCGAAGAAATGAACGCGCTCCTGCGCGAAATGGAACGAACCCAGCTCTCCGGACAATGCAACCACGGCCGCCCGACATACGTGGAGCTGAAGTTGTCGGACGTTGAGAAACTCTTCGGAAGACGCTAACCCCGGGACCGCGGGCGTCCCGCCCGCCCTTTTTTATGAGGAGCGCAGAATGCCCACTCGTGTTAGACCAGCGACGCCCGGCGACCTGGAGGCGATCTGCGCTCTCCTTTTGCAGGATGGCGCCGAGCGCGCGGCGAGCGACGGCAACCTCTGGCCCCTCGCAACGGACTCCGTACAACGCATCGCAGTAGAGTTCACCAACGAAGTGCAAAACGAAGGCCCCTTCCATTGGCTGGTCGCAGAAGCGGCAGGAGCTGTCGTAGGGGTGGCACGCCTTGGCGTCATTCCTTGTCCGCCGATTTATCATCTAGCTGGCCAATTGGCGTTTGTCCTGTTCGACGACACCACAGTAAGCAGGTTGGCTCCGGAAGACGCTCTCGCTTTGCTAATCGTCGCGGCCGAGCGCGAAGGCGAGGCTTTGGGCGCGGTCACCTTCATTGCGGCCTGCGCGCCATTTCAACGCGAAAAGCTCCGTACGCTGGAATCCGCAGGCTATGGCATCGTAACGCGCTATCTTGTGAAGCACCGCCTTTCCAACGGCGTTTCTCCCATTTCCGTGCGTGCGGCCTCGTCGGCGGATATTGCCGCCATCGTCGCGATGGGTGGGGAGGCGCAAAATATGCTCTTTCAAGCGAACGCTCAGATGTGGAAGCCGCATCCGGAAGCCCCCTCTCGTTTCAGCGCCTGGATGCACTACTCGCTGACATTGCCGGACCGTTGCATTTTCATCGATGATGGGCACGAGTCGGCAGGGTTTGTGATCGCTCAACCGGTAAGTTCTGTCCACATGCCGGTGGCTTCGAAACGCGACCATATCGGCCTCATCGACGACTTCTGGGCGCCGGAGTTCGCAACAGCGACAACGGGACGAGTTTCAACTTTTGCGAGCGACCTCCTCGCAGCCGCGGAGTTCGAGTTTACTCGGAGGGGCAAGACCAGCGCCATGGCGATCAGTCCGGCGACGTGGCGATCAAAGCAGCATTTCCTTCGCGAACACGGTTATTGCGATGGAAACGCTTGGATGCTGAAAGGCTGAATCACCACAGAAGTTTTTGCGTGCGGCGTCACTTCACCGTCGCGGAAAGAACGGCGCCACAACTGCACCCGGCTTGAATTTCTTCCACGTATCCCACTTCTGAGCCAAGCGATCGGCAATCGCCCACAGGGCCGGTGCATGAAACCCAAGTCCAATATGCGTCGAACGTACCTCGATATTCTCAGCCCGCAGCCCCTCCGGTTCCAAACACGCGCGCCACGCAACCACACCATCCGCCCGCGTATAAATCGCCGTCGCCGGAACCGGAATTGGCATGGCCAACTCTCGCAACCGCGAAGGCGAACGCGGCGCATCTTCCCCCGTTAGCAGTTTCCAGATAACCGCGACAGTATTCGCCGTCGGATCGGCGAACGGGCTTCCCAGCGTGATCACCATGCGGACATCGCCCGGAATCTGTCGTGAAATCTCGCGCGCCATAATCCCGCCGCGGCTCCAGCCAATCAGACTGACCGGCAGATCATGCTTGGTCCGCAACGCCTTGATCTGTTCGATAACCGTCGCAAAATCGGCGCCCGGCTTGCGCACATTGCGCCCGCGCTTCCATCCGTGCACGTCATATCCCAGCATCGACAAATAGCGCCGGATCAAAACCGTCGACCGGTCATCCGCCCCAAACCCTGGCAACACAATCACGCCATGCTTCACCCCACGCCGCGCCGTCAACAAAATCGGCGCCGCTGCAAACAGAGCCGGAATATCCAACAACCCCCGCGGCTCGAGCAGCAGCAGACGCTTGGACGGGGGCAATATGTTCTCGCTTTTGCTGCTCATGTCCCAAGTCTACCTCATGGCGTCCAATTGGTTGTTGGCGATAAACTCATTGCGCGGCGGTACCCTGATGAAACAGCATCCGCCATATGCCATCGGCCTCGTGCTGCCATACCGAACTTCGCAGGCTCTTTGCAGTCGTACCGTCCGGTGCGCGGATATGCAGGGCGTATGTTGCCAATACGAAATCTTCGCCGAGGCGTTTTGCCGTGAAGTCCCTGAGTTGATAGTCAATCTGTGTAGTCTCGGCCGCAAGCGAAGCGATGATGTCGTCTCGGTCCCATGACCTCCCTGATTTTCCAAACTCACGGAAATCCGGCGCAAGCAAGGCACCGGCAGATTCAGCTACTGATCGAGTTCCGTAGTCGAGAAGGAGACGCTCCAGTTTCTCAAGCTGTGCGGAAAGGGAAAGCATTTGGATCACACACCCAAGTTCGGGTTGATCAAGAACTTCTCGCCCGTCGCGCGCTTGTTGTAGGCGTTGATCATTTCGGGTTGCAGCGTTTCGACAAGCGAGATTGTTCGCGTGTAGTGGCTTGCGAACGTCGTCTTGATTTCATCGACCACACGTTGGCGCAATCGTTGCCCTTCCGCCGCGCCGATCTTCATCAGGAACGGCGTCAATAGCCAGCCGCCGACGCCCCACGCCATGCCGAACGACCGCGCGAATTCCGTCGGGCCCGTGTCGAGGCCGCCATAGATGTAGACCTGCTTATGGACGGTCGAGCCGTAGCGGCTATAGCTGGCCGAGTTCAAATTCGCCGCCGCCTCCATGCAGGTGAGGATTTGACCGGCGAGCTTGCCGCCGCCGATAGCGTCGAACGCCAGCGTCGCGCCCGTCTCGGCAAGCGCGCGCGTCAAGCTCTCCATGAGGCCGGGCGATTGCGAATTGACGACGATCTTGGCGCCGATGTCGCGCAGAATCTTTTCCTGTTCGGCGCTGCGCACGATATTGACCAAGCCCACGCCGTCGGCCAGGCAAATCCTGTTCAACATTTGCCCGAGGTTGGAGGCCGCTGCCGTATGCACCAGCGCCTTGTGGTTCTCGCGCCGCATCGTCTCGACCATACCGAGCGCTGTCAGCGGATTGACGAAACACGACGCGCCCTCGGCTGGAGTCGTGCCCTCGCGCAGCAGCAAAATGTCGGCGGCTTTGGCGATGCGGTATTGCCCGTACATCGCCCCGCCGATCACGGCCACAGTCTTTCCCAGCAACGCTTTGGCTTGCGGCGATACGCTGGTCTTGACCACCACGCCCGCGCCCTCATTGCCCACCGGCAACGATTGTCCCAGCCGCGCGGTCATAAGGCGCATGAGCGGCGGGGCGATGGGCGCTGCCACCGTCGTCTGCTCGCCCTTGCCGGATACGCGGGCTGATTTCATGTCGGCAGGCCCGATCAAAAGCCCAAGATCTGACGGATTGATCGGCGACGCCTCGACGCGTACCAGCACCTCGCCCTCGGCCGGTTCCTCCACCGCCACACGGGCGAGAGACAACTGCAATTCGCCGTCCTTCGTCACAAGCGAGCGAAGCTGAAGCGCGGTAGTGGGAATGTTGGCTGCCATGAGAACCTCCTGAATTTGCAACCAACTTACGCGCCCGCGCGCGACGACGCCAGTGCCGGGAAAATCGAACGGCGTTGACTTTGCTCCATTCATCAAACCGCGTTCTTGGCGCTCAGAATGACCACCCGCGTGTCGCCATAGGTGCGCTCATCGTGCGCGTCGAACCCCTCCGGCACGGCGAGTGTCTCGTCTGTCGCCATCTCCG
This sequence comes from Alphaproteobacteria bacterium, assembly GCA_034440175.1. Lineage (GTDB taxonomy): Bacteria > Pseudomonadota > Alphaproteobacteria > Micropepsales > Micropepsaceae > SZUA-430. The sequence continues at coordinate 6,669 of JAWXBO010000182.1, read as the reverse complement.
CGATGACGAGACAGGCGGGTGCCAGCCACGCCCCATCACGCGCGCTGACCAACGCTTGCGCCACCAGATCGCGGCGATAGGGTGGGTCTAGGAACACCAAGTCAAACGGCCCGCCGGCATTGGGCGGCATCGGCCCGAGCGCTGTCGCATCGCGCCGCCAGATTTTGGAGGCGCCTGTCGCCAGCGCCGCCTCGACATTCGTCCGGATCAACCCCCGGCTTTCGGCATGATCATCGACGAACAGCACAAAGCGCGCACCGCGCGACAAAGCCTCAAGTCCTAGCGCCCCCGTGCCCGCAAACAGATCTAGCACCCGCGCCCCGTCCAAACCGAACCCAATACCGAATTCATTATGCGCGAGCACATTAAAAATCGCCTCACGCACCCGGTCAGACGTCGGCCGCACCCGGCTGTCTTTCGGTGCCGCCAGCGTCAGTCCGCGATGTTTGCCCGCCACAATGCGCATCGCTCAGCTTTTCATTGTCCCCAACTGCTCGCGCATCACCTTCGCCAGTACCTCGTCGACCTGGCCCTCTTTGAGCAGCCCCAGATGAAACGGCCCGAACGAGACGCGGATCAAGCGGTTCACCTTGACCCCGACATGCTCCATCAACTTGCGCACCTCGCGATTCTTGCCTTCCTTCAAAGCAATCGTCGCCCACGCGTTGCCGCCCTGCTGGCGCTCCATTGTCGCTTCAACGGGTCCGTAGTTCACCCCTTCGATCACGACGCCCTTCTGTAAGCGGTCGAGATCGCTTTGCATCAACTTGCCGAACACCCGCACCCGGTAACGCCGAAGCCAGCCATTGGCCGGCAACTCAAGCCGCCGTGCCAGCTCACCGTCATTAGTCAGCAGCAACAGCCCTTCCGAATTATAATCGAGCCGCCCAACCGAAATCACCCGCGGCATCGAAGCGGGCAATTTTTCGAATACGGTCTCGCGATCCTTTTCATCGTGGTGGGTCGTCATCAGACCTTTGGGCTTGTGATAGCGCCACAGCCTCGTGCGCTCAGCCGCTTTGACAGGCTTGCCATCGACCGAGATTCTGGCGCCCGCCTTGACCTTGAAGGCCGGTGTGTCCAGCTTTTTGCCATCTACAATCACCCGGCCCTCAGCGATCAACTTCTCGGCGTCGCGCCGCGAGCACACGCCCGCGCGCGCCAGCACCTTGGCAATCCGGTCACCATCCTGCTTGTCGTCGTCGCTCATGAACGGGGTTGTACCAGAGCCGCCCGCAAGGCATACGGAAATGATGACGCAAGCCGACGAGCACTGGATGAGCGTGGCCCTCGCCGAAGCCGAGGCCGCAGCCGCGCGCGGCGAGGTTCCCGTGGGCGCGGTCCTGATTGGCCCAACCGCGGGCGAGATGCTGGCATCGGCTGGCAATACTATTGTGGAAACCCATGACCCGACGGCTCACGCCGAAATGCTGGTCATCCGCGCCGCAGCCGCACGCCTAGGAAATGAGCGCCTGACTGGTTCGACCCTGTATGTCACGCTGGAACCTTGCGCTATGTGTGCCGGAGCAATCGCCATGGCGCGCATTTCCCGGGTGGTGTACGCGGCAGCCGACCCAAAAGGCGGGGCCATCGCCAATGGGCCGCGGTTCTTCGAGCAACCGACCTGCCACCATCGCCCAATTGTGGACACGTTACCCGGCGACGCTGAAGCAAGGGCCTCAAGCCTTCTCAAAGAGTTTTTCCGGGCCCGTCGTTGATCTGGGTCCTAGTAGCACCAACAGCGCCGCGCTAAGGTCAGCGCCATAACTATTCAATACCAGGAGGAAGACCGATGAACTTTGAATACACCGCCAGATCGAAGGAATGGATCCGCCGCGTCAGCGAATTTATGGATCGTAATGTTATACCGGCCGAAAAGACCTACAACGACCAGATGGCCGAAGCGCGCGCCAAGGGAAATCCCTGGATCGTCGTTCTTGTGGTCGAGGAGTTGAAGGCGAAAGCCAAAGCCCAGGGGTTGTGGAACCTGTTCCTGAACGAAAGCGAACATGGTGCCGGACTGACGAATCTTGAATACGCGCCACTGTGCGAAATGATGGGCCGCATAGGCTTCGCATCAGAAGTATTCAACTGTTCCGCACCCGACACGGGCAATATGGAAGTACTCGAGCGCTACGGTAGCGACGCACACAAGGCCAAGTGGCTGAAGCCGCTTCTTGCCGGTGAGATCCGCTCGGCTTTCATCATGACCGAACCCGAAGTGGCCTCGTCCGACGCCTCAAACATTCGCACCCGCATCGAACGCAAGGGCGATCACTATGTCATCAATGGCCGCAAGTGGTGGTCGTCAGGCATGGGCGATCCGCGCTGCAAAATCATGATCGTCATGGGCAAGACCGATCCCGATGGCGACAAATATCGCCAGCAATCGCAAATCCTGGTCGAGACCAATGCGCCGGGCGTCAAGATCGTGCGCATGCTACCGGTCTTCGGTTACGATGACGCGCCGCACGGTCACGCGGAAGTCATCTTCGACAACGTGAAAGTGCCGGTTGAAAATTTGTTGCTCGGCGAAGGCCGCGGCTTCGAGATCGCACAAGGCCGTCTCGGGCCGGGCCGCATCCATCACTGCATGCGCACCATCGGTGCTGCCGAACGCGCGCTTGAACTTATGTGCAAGCGCCTGATGACGCGCGAGGCCTTCGGCAAGCGCATTTCCGAACACTCGGTCTGGGAGCAGCGCGTCGCCGAAGCCCGCACCAACATCGAAATGTGCCGCCTGTTGACGCTGAAGGCGGCCGACATGATGGACAAGGTCGGCAACAAAGTCGCGCGCACCGAAATCGCTATGATCAAAGTGGCGGCACCTCGTATGGCGCTCAAAGTTATCGACGATGCTATTCAGGCTTGGGGCGGCGCCGGGGTCACGACTGACTCAGGTCTGGCCCGCCTCTACGCGGGTCAACGGACATTGCGCTTGGCCGACGGTCCGGATGAGGTGCACAACCGCACCATCGCCCGCCTCGAGTTCGGCAAATACTCGAACCAAATGCGGATGGAAGCCGCCGAATAAGAACTCAAGCGGCGCGCGTCGCCGCCTGAGGTGGAACCAATGGCAGGGTTACGGTCACTTCGGTACCGTGGCCCTGCTGGCTCTGTACTTCGAACGTCCCGCCATGAAGTTGCGTCAGCGACTTGACAAGCGCCAGCCCCAGCCCCGAGCCGCCATGCGTTCGCGCCGGATCATTCGACGCCTGTTCAAACGGCGTACCGATGCGGGCCAAAAACTCTTTGGAAATACCAATACCAGTGTCACGAACACGAAATTGCATACTTCGCTCATCGGCGGTTACGCCCACGAAAATCCGGCCGCCGGCGTCCGTAAATTTGATCGCATTCGATACCAGATTGAGCATGATTTGCTTGAACACCCGCCGGTCTGCCCTGATTTGCAGACTTTCAGGTTTGACGCTGGAACTCAGCTGAAGGTCTTTTTCATTTGCGCGTGCAGCAAATAGCTGAAGTCCACCGTCGATGGCCTCGCGCAAAGGAAAATCTTCATAGTGCAATTCGAATTTGCCGGCTTCAATCTTCGACACGTCAAGCAAGTCATTGATCAGATCAAGCAGCATGCCGCCGGAGTCGTGAACCAGCTTCGCATACTCCAAATAGCGTAGATTGTTCATCGGTCCGAACATTTCCCGCACCATGATGTCGGAAAAGCCAATGATCGCATTCAGGGGTGTCCGCAATTCATGGCTCATATTGGCCAAGAATCGCGACTTCGTATGGTTTGCGGCCTCTGCACGCGTACGCGCGCTCTGCAGATCGCTTTCAAATTCCTTGCGCTTGGTAATGTCACGCGTCACCGAAATGGCATTGTCCCATTCTCCGGTTGCAGGATCGGCCACGAACCGCACTTGCGATTCAAGCCAAACATAGTGCCCCTGTCTGTGCCTGCCCCGATACTCATAGGTGACGGTCGCACCCGTGCGCTTGGCGTCCGCTATCGCGCATTTCACGCTGGCAAGATCATCGGGGTGGACGAGATCGAAGAGTCTGCGGCCGGAAATCTCGTCGGGCGTAAAGCCCAGAACCCGATGGATGGCAGGTGAGATAAATGTCGCCACGCCAGTGCATCCATGCCGTGAAATAATGTCCGTGGCTTCCTCGGTCATGAACCGGTGCGCCGCTTCGCTTTCCTTCAGTTTACGTTCGGCCGCGACTTCACGCGTCACTTCTCGAACCACGCCCAGCAGCGCAGAGATTTTACCGTCAGCCGCTCGCTCAACATCGCCATGTGTGTCGAACACGCGTTCGTCCGGACCTATCCTCCAGGTTCGGGTGCGATAGTAGAACGCCCTGCCAGTCGCCATGGCGGCCGCCACTTCTTCCGCCATCTTGACCCGGTCATCAGGATGAATGTGGCGAACCAGGTACTCGCTGGAAGGTCTGACATCATCAGGATCAAGGCCCAGCATGGCAAAAAAGCCGGGGGACCAATGTGGCTGTGCCGAGCTGATTTCCTGGCGCCAGTACCCAAAATGGGCGGCGCGTTCCGCCAGCGCGAAATGCGTGCCAAGTTCCAGCAGCTGCACGGCCGCAGATGCAGGTGATGGAGTGGCTCCACTTCCACGCAACAATTCATCGAATTCAGAGGTCACGTTTCGGCCTCGCCCACGTCACACTTAAACATGTCACCAAATCTAAGGTACAAGCCGTAATTTTGAAGTGAAGCGGATGGCGCTGAAAGTGGCGCATTCCGGGGTGGCGGCGCATTTTTCAACAGTTCAGCAACCATATTTCGCAGAAAGCAGCGTCAGAGAGCCGTACGGGCCAAACGCCAGGAATTGTCCGCCAGCAACCTGCAAGTATTGCCGTAAGTGGCTGCTGTTTCCGAACTGGCGTTCCCATCCAGGCCGCGCTTGAACACTCCCTGCGCAATGGACGCCAGCCGGAAAATGGCAAAGCTGAGATAAAACGGCCAGTGCTCGATTGAGCGCCGTGACGTGCGCGAACAGTAGCGTGAAACGTAGTCGGCCTCGGCGGGTATCCCGGTCGCCGCATGGTCAACGCCGACCAGTCCGCCCTGGCGCGGGTTCATCACGTGATAGCCCATGCAATTGTAGGCGAGGTCCGCCAGCGGATGCCCAATCGTTGAAAGCTCCCAGTCCAGCACCGCGATCAAGCGCGGCTCTGTTGGATGAAAAATTGTGTTCTCAAGCCTGAAGTCGCCATGCGCGATAGAGATGCTGGCCTCATCGGGAATATTGTCCGGCAGCCAAGCGATCAGCTGCTCCATTTCTGGAATGCCTTCGGTTTGCGCCGCCCGGTATTGCGAGGTGAATCGCGCAATCTGCCGCTCAAAGAAATTCCCGGGGCGTCCGAAATCCCCCAAGCCCAAACGGTTGAAATCTGCATTGTGCAGGCGGGCGAGCGTGTCGTTCATGCTGTCATAGATCGCCGCCCGCTCAAAGGGCGAAACACCCGGCAATTGCGGATCTCGAAATATCCGCCCTTCAAGATAATCCATCACATAAAACGAAGTTCCAATGATGCTCTCATCTTCGCACAAAACATGCATGCGTGGCACTGGCACGTCAGTCCCGGCAAGTGTCTTCATGATCCGGAATTCGCGATCAACCTGATGCGCACTTTTGAGCAGCGTCCCAAGCGGCTTCTTTCGCAGGACAAACCGTGTGTGGCCCGCCGAGAGCAAAAACGTGGGATTGGATTGACCGCCGCCAAACTGCTGCACCGAAAAGGCGCCCCTAAACGAGTCAATCGTCGAACGCAGATATCGCTCAAGCGCCGCTTCGTCAAAGCGATGTGTTTGGCGAACTGGTCCCGCGTCGAAGCTCAATCCTTGGCTCCCGCGCGCTTGGCATAGCTCCAACCGAGTTCCGCCAGTGGCCGCACCGCAGACGCCGTCGATGTCGCATGCGAACTGGCTGCCGTGCCGTCCCTCACGCGCCCCATGATGCCTTGCAGAATGCCCGCGATGCGGAAGAAATTATAGGCGAAATAGAAGTCGAGATTTTCGATTCCCGCCCGCCCGGCGCGCCTGCAGTACATTGCGACATACTCGTCTTCGCTTGGAATGCCGAGTGCCTTCAAATCGGCGCCCGACAGACTTCCCGTGCCCCCGCCGGTGCCGCCCGCAGGCATGCGCCATTGCATGATGTGATAGGTGAAATCGGCGAGCGGATCGCCGATCGTCGAGATCTCCCAATCCAGCACAGCAAGCACGCGGGGCTCGCTCGGATGCAAGACCATATTGTCGAGCCGATAGTCGCCGTGCACGATGGCGCTGCGCTCACCCGGCGGAATGTTGTGCGGCAACCATTCCATCAGCTTGTTCATCGCCGGAATGGATTCCGTTTCCGACGCGACATACTGCTTGCCCCAACGGGAAATCTGCCGCGAGAAATAACTCCCAGGCCGACCGAAATCCTCAAGGCCAAGTTTCACGAAATCCGTCTGATGCAGCTTCGCCAGCGTCTCGTTCATCGCATCGTAAATCGCAAAGCGCTGCTTGGGCTCAAGACCCGGCAATTGCGGCTCCCACAGCACGCGCCCCTCGACGCACTCCATCACATAAAACATCGTGCCCGCGATGCTTTCGTCCAGGCACAGCGCATAGGGCTTGGGCACCGGAAAGCCGGTCGGGTGCAGCGCGCTGATGATGCGGAACTCGCGGTCGACCGC
>JAWXBO010000181.1:0-17015 GCA_034440175.1 Alphaproteobacteria bacterium | reverse complement strand
TCGGTGATGAGCTGGCCCATCTGCAAGCCCCAATCGCCGAAATGGACATCGCCGATGACCTTGTGGCCCATGAAGCGGAACGTGCGCGCCAGCGCGTCGCCGATGATGAGCGAGCGCAAGTGGCCGACATGCATGGTCTTGGCGATGTTGGGGCCGCCGTAGTCGATGATGATGGTTTGCGGGTTCGCGGTCATGGGGACGCCGCAGCGCGGGTCGTCGCGGAGGCGGTCGATGTGGGCTGCGAGGGCCTCGTCGGTGAGGGTGAGGTTGATGAAGCCGGGGCCTGCGATTTCGATTTTGGCGAGGCGCGGGTCGGGTTTCAGGCGGGCGATGATTTTTTCGGCGATGGCGCGGGGGTTGGCCTTTGCCGCTTTCGCTGCCGCGAGGGCGCCGTTGCACTGGAATTGCGCCAGGTCGGGGCGGTCGGAGGTGGTGACGTGGCCGTGGCTCGCGTCGAAGCCTTCGGCTGTGAAGGCGTCGGAGACAAGGGTGGTGAGGATCTGGGTGAGGGTCGCCATGATGGGGCGGGGTTTAGCGCGGAAGCGGGGAAGAAGGAAGGGGACTCCACGAAGGCACGAAGTTACGAAGGAACAAAGAAGAAAGTAAGAAAATAGGGGTGGGCGCTACGCGCCGAGAGCAAAAAGTTCTTCTTATTGGCGCGTCGCGCCTGTTTTTTACGTGCCTTCGTGTGAACCCTTTTCTTCTTACCTGCTGGCGGTTCTGTTGTAGTTGGCTTGTTCTTCGGTGAGTTGGAAGCCGATGGTGACGGAGTAGTCTTCGGCAACTTTGCCTTGGGCCAGCGGGATGTCGATGCGGGCGATTTGTTCTTTCACCAGAAGTTTGCGCTCGGCTGGGGTGAAGGCAAGTTTCAGGTCGAAGATTTCTTTGGCGATCACCTTGCCGTTGGCGATGATGGCGACGAAATAGGGAATGGTGCGGGCGGCGACGGCGGCCTCGGGCGAGATGGCGCTTTTGACCCAGAAGCTGAGCCGGGCTTTGGCGGTTGAGCCCGCGACGGTGCAACCGAGCTCCGGCGTACGGATTTCGGCCTTGAGGTCGATCTTGCCGGACTGCAAGACCGTGACGCGCGTCGCGTCGGCGAGGATGGAGATCGAGGGACAGACTGGTCTTGCCTGCGCGATGACGGTGGCGATTGGGGTGAGGCCAAGAAACAGGCTGGCGAGAATGATTGGGAGCTTAGACATGAGACGCCTTTGTCTGGGGGCTGGGGTCTAGGGGATTGCATTGTGCGACCCATCGCACAGGGGGGAATTCGACGTTTGCTTGCAGGCGCAGAAGAAAAGTTTCTTCGACTCACCGGCTGTGTATTCGACCGGTGTGTGGTCCCCGCCTTTGTGACTTCCGTCGCAGAAAGGCTGACTTTTCGAAAGGCCGCACGCACACCACCAATAAGTCGTGCCCTGGATGACGTCTACCGGAATCGGCACGCGTCCCGCCACATGGCCTTTCATCAGATGACCCTCTATGTTTGTACATGATGAGTAGTTGCAACCGTTAGGAGATGGGCCCAGCCGTGTCAAACAGACTGACGATCTTGCTGGCGGCGCCGCGCGGGTTTTGTGCCGGCGTTGACCGCGCGATTCAGATCGTGGAGCGGGCGCTTACGAAATACGGCGCGCCGGTCTATGTGCGCCACGAGATTGTGCATAATCGCTTTGTTGTTGAAGGGCTTGAGCGCAAGGGCGCCATTTTTGTCGATGAGCTGGACGCGGTGCCGGAGGGGGCGCCTGTCGTGTTCTCGGCGCATGGGGTGCCGAAGTCGGTGCCGCTGGATGCTCGCGAGAGGCGCCTGGTGGCGCTGGATGCAACTTGTCCGTTGGTGTCGAAAGTGCACGTCGAGGCGGAGCGGCATTTTGGTGACGGTCACCAGATTGTTCTGATCGGGCATGCTGGCCATCCGGAAGTGATCGGGACGATGGGGCAATTGCCGGAGGGCGCAGTGGTGCTGATTGAGTCGGTGGCGGACGCTGACGCGTTCGTGGCGCGCGACGGGGCCAAGCTCGCCTATATCACGCAGACGACGCTGTCGGTGGATGATACGGCCGAGATCGTTGGCGTGCTAAAGCGGCGGTATCCGCTGATTGCGGGGCCACATAAGGAAGACATTTGCTATGCCACCACGAACCGGCAAGAGGCGGTGAAAGCGATTGCTGCGCGCTGCGATGTGGTGCTGGTGATCGGGGCGCCGAATTCTTCGAACTCGATGCGGTTGGTGGAGGTGGCGGCGCGCGCTGGCGTGAAGCGCTCGGCTTTGGTGCAGCGGGCGGTGGATATCGACTGGGCCATGATTGAAGGGTGCCAAGTGGTGGGGCTGACCGCCGGGGCCTCGGCGCCGGACGTGCTGGTGAACGAGGTGATCGACGCCTTCCGGGCGCGCTTCGAGGTGACGGTGGAAGAAACCGAGATAGCGCGCGAGACGGTGCAGTTCCGCCTGCCGCGGGCTTTGGCTTAGAAGGCAGAAGGGTTCACACCAAGGGACAAAGACAAAAAGCAGAGAAGATAGACGCTGCGCGCCAGGAAGAAGTACTGCACGACTGCGGCGCGAAACGCCTTCCTTGTTCCTTTTCTTCTTCGTGTCTTTGTCCCTTTGTGTCTTGGTGTGAACCCTGCTTTTTCTTCGTGTCCTTCGCGGCTTTGCAGTGCATATACTTTTTTGACACTGATTCACGCTCAACAAGAATGCTCTCATGGCTGTTTACACCGAGGTTAGCGATACGGAGTTGAATGCGTTTTTGGGCGCGTTTGATTTGGGGCGGGTGCTGTCTTTCAAGGGCATCGCCGAGGGCGTGGAGAATTCGAATTTCTATTTGCGGATGGAGAACGGGTCTTATTTTCTGACGCTCTATGAAAAACGCGTGCGCGAGGGGGACCTGCCGTTCTTTCTTGGGTTGCTTGAACATTTGGCGGGTAAAGGTATTCCCTGTCCCCTGCCCGTCCGGGCTCGCGATGGGCGTGCGCGGCGCGAGCTCAATGGGCGGCAGGCGGCCATCGTCACCTATCTGTCGGGACTGTCGCCGCGCAAACCGGATGCGAGCCAGTGCGGCGAGTTGGGCGCGGCTTTGGCGCGGCTGCACCTGGCCGGCGCGGACTACAGCTTGCACCGGGCGAATGCGCTGTCGGTGGAGGGATGGCGTCCTCTGGCAAGCGCCTGCGATGCGAAGGCCAATTCCGTGCGCATGGGTTTGGCGACATTGATTGCTGTCGAGCTTGCATGGCTGGAACAGCATTGGCCGCGTGGTCTGCCCGAAGGCGTGATCCATGCCGATCTGTTTCCCGACAATGTGTTCTTCATGGAGGGACGGATTTCGGGATTGTTCGATTTCTATTTCGCCTGCAACGATGCGCTGGCCTATGACGTTGGGGTGTGCCTAAACGCCTGGTGCTTTGAAGGCGATGGATCGTTCAACGTCACCAAGGGGCGGGCGTTGTTGAGTTGTTACCGTGCGGTGCGGCCGTTGGCGCCGATTGAGGTGGCGGCGCTGCCCATTCTGGCGCGCGGCGCAGCGTTGAGGTTCTTGCTGACGCGGCTTTACGACTGGATCAATCGCGACCCCGCAGCGCTGGTGACGGCGAAGGATCCGCTGGAGTACCTGACGAAACTTCGCTTCCATCAAAGCGCCAGGGGCGCTGCGTCTTACGGGTGGCCGGAATGAACCACGTCGAGATTTATACCGACGGGGCGTGTTCGGGAAATCCCGGGCCCGGTGGCTGGGGAGCGATCATGCTGTTCAAGACAACGCGGAAGGAGCTTTCGGGCGGGGAGACCTTGACGACCAATAACCGCATGGAGTTGATGGCGGCAATTGCTGCCCTCGAGGGCTTGAAACGTCCGTGCGAGGTTCATCTGCATACGGACAGTATGTATCTGAAGGACGGGATCACGAAGTGGATCACGGGCTGGAAGGCCAAAGGCTGGAAGACCGCTGACAAGAAGCCAGTGAAGAATATTGATCTGTGGCAGCGCCTGGACCTGGCCCGCGCGGGGCACACGATTTCATGGCGCTGGGTGCGCGGCCACAACGGCCACGAACTCAACGAAGCCGCCGACGCCCTGGCGCGGGCGGCGGTTCCTTCGCCTTAGAGGCGAATGTTCAGGGCAGATTCCCTTTTTTGGGGAAATGCGTTGCTGAAGGCGAAAGTCGCCTTCTGCAACAATTGTTGAACCGTGTCCGTAATACATGACAGAGTTTCAGCTTGGGTTGGGGGGACCTGAGGGATGGGGAGTGTTGCGAAAGACCATGTCGGCACGCTTGCGACTGCGTTGTCGCATGCACGACGGCTGTTGGCTGTCTCGCCCGCCCTTGCCGTTGAGCAACTTCGCGAAATTCTGAAAGTGGCGCCACAGGATGCCGGGGCGCGGGCGCTTTTGGGTTCGGCCTATCGCGCGCTTGGGGACAGGCTGACGGTCGAGGGGAATCGCGCCGAGGCTGACCGGGCCTACGGCGAGTCCATTCGGGCTTCGGTCAGCGATCCGCGGTTGATACAGGCGGCGTCGGCTCTTTGCGCTGGTCAACTGCCGGTTGCCGAGCGTTTGTTGCGCGAGCATTTGAAGCAACAGCCCACCGACGTTGCGGCCATTCGCATGCTTGCCGAAGTGGCGGCGCGGATCGGGCGGCACGGCGATGCGGAAAACTTGCTGCGGCGGGCGCTTGAACTGGCGCCCGGTTTCGAAGCGGCGCGGCACAATTATGCAATCATCCTCTTTCGTCAGCAGAAGATGGCGGAAGCTTTGGGCGAGATCGATTGGCTGCTGGAGCGCGATGCGCGCAATCTGAACTATCGCAATTTGAAGGCAGCATCGCTTGCGAGACTGGGCGAGTATGCCAGCGCCATTCCGCTTTATGTGCAATTGCTGAAGGAGATGCCGCGCGATCCGCGGCTGTGGCTGAGTTATGGGCACGCGTTGCGCTCGGCCGGGCGTCAGAGCGAAAGCGTTACCGCCTATCGCAAATGCATCGATGCGGCGCCTGAATTTGGTGAAGCGTATTGGAGCCTGGCCAATCTCAAAACCTTCCGCTTCGACGCCGATGACATCGCCTGCATGCGCAAGGTGCTGGCGCGGACAGATATTCGCGACGAAGACCGCTATCATGTGCATTTCGCGCTTGGCAAAGCGCTGGAAGATGCGAATGAGTTTGCCGCTTCATTTGACCATTACGCGTTGGGCAATCAGCTTCGCCGGACGCAGGCGAACTATGACGCCAACGACACGACGGTGCAATTGCGCCGGTCAGCGGCTTTCTTTACGCGCGAGCGTTTTGCCGGGCTGGCAGAGGCGGGGGCGCAAGATCCCGATCCGATTTTCATTGTCGGGCTGCCGCGCGCCGGTTCGACCTTGATTGAGCAGATTCTGGCGAGCCACAGCCAAGTCGAGGGGACGATGGAGCTGCCGGACCTTTCGTTCCTGGCGCGGCGTTTGAGTGGCGTGAAGCTTAAGTCCGATGCCTCGAAGTATCCGGATAGTCTTGGGGACATGGACCCTGACGGGTTGCGGGCGCTGGGCGAGGAATATCTGGCGCGCACGCGCATCCACCGCAAGACGGAGCGGCCGTACTTCATCGACAAGATGCCGAATAATTTCGCGCATGTTGGAATGATCCAACTGATTTTACCCAATGCAAAGATCATCGATGCGCGGCGTCATCCGATGGCGAATTGTTTTTCGGCGTTCAAACAGCACTTTGCGCGCGGTCAGACCTTTTCATACAGTCTGGAGGATTTGGGCCGGTACTACCGCGACTATGCCGGGTTGATGGCGCATTTCGACAGCGTGCTGCCGGGGCGCATCCATCGCGTTTTCTATGAGCGCATGATTGGGGACACAGAGCACGAAGTGCGGCGGTTGCTTGCGTATTGCGGGCTTGATTTCGAGCCGTCGTGCCTGAGCTTCCATGAAAACGAACGGTCCGTGCGCACGGCCAGTTCCGAGCAGGTGCGCCAACCGATTTACCGGAGCTCGGTCGAGCACTGGAAAAACTATGGGCAATGGCTGGGCCCGCTGCGCGAGGCGTTGGGGCCGGACTTGAGTGATTACCCGCAAGCCTGATGGCTTGCCGGCGATTTTGGGAAAATGAGTGAAGAAGTTTTGGGGGAGAATGGACGTGAAAAAACATCTTAGACAATCGAACTTCGGGCGCGTGACGCTTGCAAGTTTCCTGCTGGCGACCACAGCGTTGAGCAGCGTGATGCCGGCGATGGCGCAAGACGCCAAACCGGATGACAAAGCCGAGACCAAAGGCACCGTCGAAAAGATTACGGTGACCGCACAAAAGAGGCAGCAGCAGCTGCAAGACGTTCCGGTTGCCGTTCAGGCGCTCACGACCAAGAAACTGGAAGAACTGCAGGTTTCGGACTTGAACGACTACAGCAAACATCTGCCCAATGTGACCATTCAACCGACCAGTCCGGGATTTGTTGGCGTCTATATGCGCGGCGTCGCCAGCGGCGAGAACCGCAACCACTCAGGTCCTTCGCCCAGCGTTGGGATGTATCTGGATGAAATTCCGATCACCACCATTCAAGGCGCGCTGGACGTCCACGTCTACGACATCTCGCGCGTGGAAGCGCTGGCCGGACCACAGGGCACTTTGTACGGGGCTAATTCACAAGCCGGTACAATCCGCATCATCACCAACAGGCCCGACACTGCCGAGACCTATGGCAGCGTGACTTTTGAAGTCAACGCCGTCGAGCACGGTGGAATTGGTACCAGTGCCGAGGGATTTGTAAACGTTCCGTTGGCTGAAAACGCCGCTGTTCGACTGGTGGGTTGGTCGCAGCACGACGCGGGCTACATCGACAATGTTTACGGCGAGCGCACCTATCAAGAGATTTGGACGCCGCCATTTCCGGGCCCCGGTATCGTCGACAACAATCTTGATCGTGTGCAAGACGATTACAACGAGGTCGATACCTACGGCGCCCGTTTGGCGTTGCGCATCGACTTGAATGAAAACTGGACGGCGACGCCGATGGTCATGGCGCAGGACCAGAAGACCAACGGTATATTCGCCTTTGATCCTCAAAACGGGGATTTGCAACTTACACACTGGTTCCCGGAGAACTCACATGACCGGTGGGTGCTTGCCGCCCTGACGGTCGAGGGAAAAATAAGCAACCTCGATGTGACGCTGGCGTCTGGCTATTTGTCACGCGTCGTCGACGTGAACTCCGACTATGCCGATTACGGGTTTTTCTATGATACACTTCTGGGCTACGGCAATTACTTCAACAGCAACGGCGACACCGTCAACCCGGCGGTGATCAATCCGGCGCAATACATTCAAGGCCGCGACGGCTACTCGAAAATAAGCCAGGAAATCCGGTTTGCGTCACCCGCTGAACAACCGCTGCGCTTCATCGCAGGGCTTTTCTACCAGCGCCAGGAGCACGACATCTTCCAACGGTATCTGCTGGATGGTTTCTTCGACGGCTGGGAAATACCCGGACTGAACGACACCATATGGTTGACGTCCCAGAAACGCATCGATGTGGACAAGGCTATCTTTGGCGAAGTCGCTTACGACATATCGAACCAGCTTAGCGTCACCGGCGGTTTGCGCTTTTTCAAGTCGGAGAACTCGCTCGAAGGGTTTTTCGGGTTCTCGGAGCAATTCGGCATTGACTACGGCGTGCCCTCCCTGGGCGTGGGATCGTGCTTTGGACCTTCTTCGACAGACCGGGCGCCTTGCACGAACCTGAACAAACTGAGTGAAGAAACGGGTTACACTCATCGTCTGAATCTTGCCTACAAGATCGATGATAGCCGGATGGTGTACGCGACCTGGTCGACTGGCTACCGGCCAGGCGGCGTCAACCGGCGCGGTACTTTGGATCCGTACAGTTCCGATTTTCTGACCAACTATGAGGTTGGCTGGAAAACGACACTTGCCAACAACACTATTCGCTTTAACGGTGCGGTGTTCTGGGAAGAATGGGAAGACTTCCAATTCTCGTTCCTGGGAGGGCAAGGTCTCACTCAAATCCAGAACGCGGGGGCTGCAACAATCAAAGGAATCGAAGCCGACTTCGAATGGGCGCTGTCTGACAATTTCAAGCTCAATGGTGCGGCAACATTGTTGTCCACTGAATTCAGCGGCGGACCGGGGTTCCCACCGGCGCTCAACGAATTGCCGGTGACACCCGAGTTCAAAGCCAATGTCACAGCGCGGTATGAGTACAAGTTGTTCGGCCTTGACGCCTACAGTCAAGGAACGCTTGTCTTGTCCAGTGATGCAGGTATCGAACTGCGAGAAACTGAAGCCGCAATCATTGGACGGTTGCCATCTTACGAGCTGATCGATTTGTCGAGCGGTTTCGAAGCTGGGACATTCAAGGTGGATTTCTATCTTCACAACATACTTGATGAACGGGCGATTGTGGGCCGTTCAACGGAGTGTGCCATCACGGTGTGCGGAGCCATGCCCTATGACACGCCGGTTCAGCCGCGGACCATGGGCTTGAAGGTCGGAAAGAGCTTCTAGGAAACTTTTGGCGGCCCTCGCTTAGCGTGTGAGGGCCGCCAATTTTTATGCCCTACAGCAACCCCAGCACATGTTCGGCGCTTGAGACTTTGAAAGCGCCGGGTTCTTCGACTTCGATATTCTTGACGACCATGTCTTCGATGATTGCCGCGTAGCGCTGGCTGCGAACGCCCATGCCGAATTTCGAGGCGTCCATTTCCAGGCCGACTTTCTTCGTCAGATCGCCGTTGCCGTCGGCGATCATGTGAATTTTGCCGGCCGCGTTTTGGTCTTTGCCCCAGGCGCTCATGACAAAGGCGTCGTTGACGGACAGGCAAACTATGGCGTCGACGCCCTTTTTGGTGAAGTCGGCGGCGCGTTCAACGTAGCCAGGTAAATGGCGCGCCGAGCAGGTCGGCGTGAAGGCGCCAGGAAGAGCGAAGACCACGACTTTCTTTTTGCCAAACAACTCGTCTGTTGTCACCGGTGCCGGACCTTTGTCGGTCATGTGCATGAGGGTGACGGAGGGGATGCGTTCGCCGACTTTGATAGACATGGTGGTGCCTTTGGGTTTGGGGGGAAACTCAGGGGCGGATGTAGGCGATCTTTGCCCCGTTGACTAGGGCTCTGGTTTATCCCCAGCGCCTGATGATACTGGCGTCAGCCCCATGCCCACAGCAGAGCTGCTTTGGGTGCCTACGACCCAAATCTGTTCCAGCGCGCGCGACCCGTCTATGACGGTTATGCGAAGGCGTTTGCCCGAGAGTTTCCGGACATAAGCGGATTTTCCCAAGGCAATCATCAGTGTCGATGTGTGGCGCTCTGCGGTGAGCTTAGGTATAATTTCCGCTGCCTGGAAGATTTCCGGCCCCTCGACTAACACCAAGGGTCTGCGGCCCTTGCCTAAACCTGCCAGGCGAATGCCGATGTTGACCTTGCCGCGCGACACATATTCCCAGACCTCTCTTATCTCCAATCCGCTGGCCACTGGATCGCTTGACGGGCGCCGTCCCGAGTACGACGATATCAAACGAGCGTTTGCGGAACTGAAATTTCGAGCGCCTGTCATTGTCGGGTTAATCATGATTTCGTGCTCTGCGGTTGCAGGTACGCACATGTTTTTGCAAGCGCCGTAGGTCAGCTTCAATTTCAGTGTGACCGGCTTGGTTGGATCGGCGGCGCGAAACTCGACCGGGAATACAACTTCCTTGTGGTAGAGGTTGAGCTGCTCACCATAGGCGACGGCGCGCACAGGTACTGGCCATGAGAGCTCTGGTGCGTCGCTCAGGTTCGTGGAGCCCGACCAATCAAATACCGGCGGAATTCCTGATGTTCCGGGCGCTCGCCAATAGGTCCACCAGCCATCATCCAACTTCAATTGAACGCCGGCGCGATTGACCGCTCCCGATTCAAATTGCGCGGACTCGAGGATGATCCGGCTGTGAGCGGGCGACTTGCCAGCCCAATTTGTCGTCATCTCTCCGGCGCTACTCAATGTGACAATTGAGAACGAAAATAAAACACCGAGGGTTGCGTGGCGTTGCATATTGCTCCGAGTGTAGCTGATCTTTTGCCATTGCTGGCATGTCACCTGTCTCGCCGCTGGTAAATATTCCGTGAGAAATTTTTACATCCAAGCCCGAATCTGTGTGTATCAACACTATGCGAATTAACCGAACCAGTTTAGGATAGTTCCATGGGTTTATTCGGCAGAGCACGGCAGCAGCGATCCGCACCGGTAGGGTACCTGGAAGGTCAGGTGCTCATCGCGATGCCGCACATGCCGGACCCCAAAATGGAACAGGCGACTATTTTCCTGTGCGCGCACTCTGCGCGCGGCGCCATGGGACTGGTGCTCAACAAGCTTGTCGGCAATATGTCATTTAGTGAGTTGCTGCGGCAGTTGCGGATCATTCCACGAGTGCGGCGCGTGCAAGGCCTGCCGGTTCTGTTCGGTGGACCGGTGGAAACGGGCAGAGGCTTCGTCCTTCATTCTTCCGATTACTCGGCTGGGGATAGTACTACAAAAATTGGGCAGGCAGCTGGTCTGAACGTCGGTCTGACGGCGACTGTCGATGTTGTACAAGCCATTGCCGAGGGCAAAGGTCCGCGCGCTTCGATGCTGGCTTTGGGATATGCTGGCTGGGGAGCCGGAGAGCTTGAAAGCCAGATTCAGCGCAATGCCTGGTTGACCTGTCAGGCCGATGATTTTCTATTGTTTGGACAGCTTTACAAAGACAAGTGGGAGCACTCGATCCGCAAGCTCGGGATCAAGCCCTCACAACTTTCGCGGGATACGGGCCGGGCTTGATCCGGGCCGCGGGAGGCCACGCGGCGCCGGTGCGCCACGCATATTCGATGCAATAAAATTGTAAGCGGCAGACGCGCTCATCGGCGCGCCAAACAAAAACCCTTGCGCGAATTCGCACTTGAGGTCCGTCAAACTGACGGCCTCGTTTTGAGTTTCGACGCCTTCGGCCACGACGGACATATCCAAATCATGGGCAAGGCGGATGATCGAGCGCAACACCACGGGTGTTTCCTGGTTGTGGGCCATGTCGGCTACGAAACTGCGGTCGATTTTCACGGTGTCGAATGGAAAGCGCTGCAGATAGGCCAACGAGGAAAAGCCAGTCCCGAAATCGTCGAGCGCCAGTCCGGCACCGGCGTCTTTGAGGTGGGTGAGCGCATCGACCATCGAATCCGGATTCTGCATGATCACGCTTTCGGTCAATTCGAGCTTGAGCGTCAGCCGGGCCAATTGGTGAGAGTTGACGGTGTTGATGACATCGTCGAAAAATTCTGCACGCATCAACTGCCGGGCAGAGACATTGACGCTGCAGAACAGCGGTTCGCGCACCGGGAAATTGGTTTGCCAGCGGCGCAATTCGGCAGCCGCGCGCTTCACGGCGTAACTGCCGAGCGGGACAATGAGGCCGGTTTCTTCGGCGAGCGGAATGAATTCGGCAGGTGAAAGCATGCCGCGCTGCGGGTGGCGCCAGCGCATGAGCGCCTCGAAGCCGGCGATGGAGTTGTCTTCCAGGCGGACGATGGGCTGGTAATGAATTTCAATCTGTTCTCGCTCAAGCGCCGTGCGCAGGTCGGCGTCCATCGTCAAGCGATCGGCGGAACGGGGCTTCATTTGCGGCTGATAAATTTCAAAGCCGCCCCGCCCTGCCCGCTTGGCGTGGTACATGGCAACTTCCGCTTCGCGCAGGACGTCGCCACCGTTGCGGTGTGCGGGCTCGATCAGGGCCAGTCCAATGGAGGCTGCGGGATAGATTTCCCGGCCGCCGACAGCGACGGGCTGGGTGAGCGCATCGCGGATGCGTTGAGCGACCTGAGCCCCGTCCTCGTCACCATGCGAGCCCAAGGCGAAGACCGCGAATTCGTCGTTGCCAAGGCGCGCTACCGCATCGTCCGGACCGACGGCATGATCCAGCCGTCGCGCGATTTGCGCCAGGAATTTGTCGCCGGCTTCGTGGCCCAGGCTGTCGATGACGGTGCGCAAGCGATCAACGTCGATTGCCAGCACTGCTCCATGACGGCGCCCCCGGCCCGCCTTCATTGACGACAGAACATTGTCCAGCCGTTTCAAGTAGGCGCTGCGCTGCATGAGGCCGGTGACGGCGTCGATCGAGTCATCGCTTTGACGCTGACCCTCCTGGCCTTTGCGGGCGGTGATATCACTGACGACGCCGATGCAGCGTATTGCCTTGCCTTTGCTGTCGGCGACGCAGCTGGCGCGCAGCTGGATCCAGCGCGTTCCGCCCTTGGCATGGCGCATGCGCATTTCGAGCGCAAAGGACGAATTGCCCTGACGGCGATGGGCGTTCATCGCATCGGCGTAGATCTGAACATCTTCCGGTGCAATGCGATCGGCCCATTTGCGCTCCGACGTTCCGAGCGCGCCGGCCTCCAGCCCCAGCAAGGCTTCGACCGATGGGGACATAAACAATGTGTCGGCGTCGAAATTCCAGTCCCACAGGCCCTGATGGGCGGCCGCCAGGCCCAGCGCATAGCGGTATTCGGATTCGCGGGCCTTGCGGCCCTCCTCCGACAGTTCTTCCCGCGATTGCTCGTCAAGGTCGGGCTCGCGGGGGACGGCGGCGGCGAAACTCAATGCGAGCGCACCCGAGGTAATCAGGGCGTCAATGTATAGCGACAGATTGGGGACATGTTGAGCCACGTCCAGAGGCATGAAGGCTGGAACAAGGGCTGCGAGGGCCAGCAAAACTATACCCGGCACAAGCGCCTTGGCCCGGAACCCGGTGCGAAAAGCATCGAGAATCGCAAATAATCCAATCAATACCGGTAGGGCAAACAACAAGACGGCACGGAAAGGGTCTGCGAGATCGACACCGAAGGCCGAGGTGATGGAAAAACCCATGAGCGCAAAAATCGCCGCATCGAATAGCAGCGCCAGGCGCGGGCGCCGGTCGTCCCAGTCCAAGTGCGAAATCACATAGCGCATCATGCAGGCGAACATCACGCTGCCGCTGACTTGCAAGACCTCTTTTTGAACATTCAAAAGGGACTGACCAAGAATAAGGACGATGAGTGCCGCCAACGCACCTGCCGCCCACGCCGGTTGGGTGGAGTTACGAAAGACCGACAGGCTTGCCAGCCAGGCCGTCATCACCAGGGCCGCACCCGCCAACAGCCCCATGACAAGCGTCTCGGTCCGCTTGGACGCTGCGAGGATTTCGGGTTTCCAGAATTTCCACGAGGCGCTTGCCTGTCGCCCCTTGGTCGCGAATGTGAAGCTCGCTTTCGCAAACGGATCCAAAAACAACTCTGCCGCCTGGACACCACCCAAATCGAGCAACTGAGCCCGGCTGCCTTGGCCTTGAGCCATCACAGCGGTGAGTTGCAGCTCGGAAGCGCCGCCGAGATAGCGAAAGATTCCCCCGGTGCCGGCGTCGATGGTGACGATGCGATGCAGGAGCAGGCGTTTGGGATTGGCGAGCTCGAGCACGAACGAGGCGTTGCCCGCATCTGCCGCTTGCCTATCCCGAGGGAAAGCTTCCTGCAACCAGGGTGTAATATCGGACACGCCTTGGTCGAGCAAAATGGGTGCGGCGGCCTGAGCCACGAACCCAGTGCCTGCCCCCAGTGCCAAAATCGCAAGGCACAGCGCGCGCGTAAGCCAATCGCGGGCTCGCGAACGGCGGGACCGGAGGGCTGATCTATCCATGACGCGCGCAACACTGGACAAAGCGGGGACAACTTTTTCCGGTTATACCATTGGTTCCCAGTGTAGCGCGCTACCCATGATTCAGCGGTTAACGATGTGCGAATAAATGTCCGGGCGCTACTGCACTTTCAACAGTTCGACTTCAAATACCAGCGTTTGCAGGGGTGGGATTGCCCCAGGTGAGCCGTCCTCGCCGTAACCCAAGTCCTGTGGGATCACGAGTTCGGCCTTTTCACCCTCTTTCATCAGCTGCAAGCCCTCGGTCCAACCGGCGATGACACGGTTCAAGGGAAACGATATGGGATCGCCGCCACTGGAGGAGTCGAACTGTTTGCCGTTGATGAGCTTGCCGGTGTAATGCACCGTGACCTTGCTGGTGGGGCCAGGGTGCTTGCCCGAGCCGGATTTCACGCAGCGAATTTGCAGGCCGCTGGCCGTGACTTTGACGCCTTCCTTTTTGGCATTTGCGGTCAAGAACGCTTCGTTTTTTTCTGAACTGAGTTCTGGCGGCACTTCGGTCTCCTGTGGGTTTTCTTTGTAGGATATTTCTTCAGGTTCATAGGGTTATTCCACCTTGAACAATTCCACCTCGAATACGAGTGTTTGAAGGGGTGGGATGGTTCCTGGATGGCCTTCTTCGCCGTAGCCCAAATCCTGAGGTACGACGAGTTCGACCTTTTCACCCTCTTTCATCAGTTGCAGACCTTCAATCCAGCCTGGGATAAAGATGCTCAACGGGTAGGTGACGGGGTCTCCACCGGTGGACGAGTCGAACTGCTTGCCGTTGATGAGTTTGCCGGTGTAGTGGATCGTCACTTTGCTTGAGGGCACCGGTTGCTTGCCTGATCCTGGTTTCAAGGTGCGAATCTGCAGACCGCTGCCTGTCACCTTGACGCCGTCTTTCTTTGCATTGGCGGCGAGGAATGCTTCGTTCTTTTCCCGACTGAGTTCTGCCGGCGTTGCAGTCTCCTGCGGGATTTCGGTGGGGATCATTTCGGCCGGTTCATCGATCTCGCTTGGGCTAGTGAGGCTGTCGAGCAAACCACCGGGGGCAAAAATTCCTATCGTCAATACCAGGCAAACCAGGCCTGCGCCGATGGCGGCCTTTGCCGGTGTAGACAGGTTGGCGGCCCAGGCGGGCAGAGATGTTTTTTTGGTCATGGCGTTTTGCTTTTCGTCACTTGATTGCGGGAACAGGGTCGCCTGCGATGACGGCAAATAGCAGATGATCCTGCCATTCGCCATTGATCTTTAGATATTTTCGCGCGGTGCCTTCTGCGGTAAATCCAGCCTTGATGAGGACCCGGCGCGAGGCTGCATTGGAGGGCAGGCAAGCGGCTTCGATGCGATGAAATCCCAGGCGGTCAAAGGCGTGGCGCACCAGGGTCGCGACCGCGTCGGTCATGAGGCCTTGGCCTGCGAATTTTTTGCCGGTCCAATAGCCGAGTGTGACCGCCGATTGGGCTATTCCCTGACGGGCGTTGGACAATTGGCAACCGCCGGCCACTTCGTTTGTCTTGCGGTCGAAGACGAAAAACATGAAGCCCGTTCCTTCGCGTGCCGCTATCTGATAACGCCGCAAACGACGACGATAAGCGGCGCGGGACAATTCGTCGGCGGCCCAGACCGGTTCCCACGGCGTCAGATGATCGCGACTGTCACCGCGCAATGTCGACCACTGGAAGTAATCGGTGGCCAGCGGCGCGCGCAGGCGCACGAGCTTGCCTTCGATGTAGACAGGCCGCTTCATGCGATTGAGTGCTGCACGCAGGTGCATTTTATTCGAAACGCTGTGCTATCGCGTCATACGAGCCCAGAGGGCCCATTGGACCCAAGGCCGCAAGGGTAAGCGGTCCGGACGCCAGGATTTTGGCGGCAATGCGGCTGACGGCCTGGGCGTCGATGGCGTTGATTTTGGCGATGAGTTCGCGCGTATCGATGAGGCGGCCATAGATCAAGTATTGGCCTGCCATCTGTTCGCAGCGCGCAGAGGCCTGTTCCATTCCCATCAGCAGACCCGACTTGATCTGGGCGCGGGCGCGAACGACTTCGTCTTCACTTGCACCGGTGGCCAGTGCTTTCATTTCGCCGGCGATGACGCTGACGAGTTCGGAGGCGTCTTTGGCGCTGGTTCCGGCGTAGACACCGAACAGGCCGGTGTCGGCGTAGCTTGAGCCGAAGGTGTGGATCGAGTAGCAGAGCCCGCGCTTTTCACGCGCCTCCTGGAAGAGCCTTGACGACATGCCGCCACCAAGCACCGTCGAATAGACTTGCACGGCGTAGATGTCTTCGTCGCTTGAGTGAAAGCCTTGGAAGGCCAGGGCAATGTGGGCCTGCTCGAGATCGTCTTCGGCGCGGAATTCGCCGCCCCGGTAACTGCCGTCGCGATGGGCCTCTGGTTTGCCGCCGGGCAATTTGGCGAAATGCTGATTGGCGAGGGCCACCATCTCATCGTGGTCGACGGCGCCTGCGGAGACGAGCAACATGCCTGAGGCGCAATAGTTGGCGTTGATCTGGGCGATGAGGGTTTCGCGGGTGAAGGAATTGACATGCGCTTCGGTGCCCAGGATCGGGCGGCCCAGAGGTTGCCCGGGAAAGGCCTGCGATTGAAGGTGATCGAAAATGATGTCGTCGGGCGTGTCTTCGGCCTGGCCGATTTCCTGGATGACGACGCCCTTCTCGCGCGCCAGTTCTTCGTTGTCGAAGACAGAGTGCTGGAGAATGTCGGCCAAAATATCGACCGCCAGCGCGACGTCGTCTTTGAGCACGCGCGCGTAGTAGGCGGTTTGCTCGCGGCCGGTATAGGCGTTGATGAAGCCGCCGACGCGTTCGATCTCTTCGGCGATGGCGCGGGCCGAGCGGCGGCTGGTGCCCTTGAAGGCCATGTGCTCGAGCATGTGGGCGATGCCGTTGGTGGCTTCGGTTTCATTGCGCGCGCCGGCATCGACCCAAATGCCGACGGCGGCGGTTTCCAGATGCGCCATAGGGTCGGTGATGACAGTCAGGCCGTTGGGCAGTTTAGTGATGGCGGGGGGCAAACGGGAGTCCCTTCGGGTTGAGGCGGGCCTTACATAGAGGAGTTGGCGGGGTTTTTCATAGGGTTGGCGGTTCCCGTGTCTCATTTAAGTCTAAAAACCGCACAAAACGGCGGGGAAAAATGAGACGAACACGACACAGGACACTGTCTCAGAACACTGTCTCGTTTGTCCTGTCCTGTTTGTCCTATCGAGCAAAAGTACGCAGCCCCGGGCACACACCCGCAATTATTTTTCGCGCGAGCTCACGAGAAGGCGCCGGCCTCGCCTTCGAATTCCGATTTCACATTGTCAAGCCGT
>JAWXBO010000180.1:0-17215 GCA_034440175.1 Alphaproteobacteria bacterium | reverse complement strand
TTCCGGAAAACTGGGCCACCTTCCGCGACACCGTCACCGATAATTTCCGCGTCATCTCGCCAAAGGATTTTCGGGTTATGGCGTGAACTGGGTATAGTACCCGGAATCATAATTCGGTGGTACAGTGAGGCGCCGCAAGAATCTCACACCAAGGCACAAAGAAGCAAAGACACAAAGTAGAAAAGGGCGGCCCGCTTGCGCGCTAGGCATGTCAATCAATGGGTTGATCGACAGTGGCTCTTATCTTTCTTCTTTGCGTCTTTGTGCCTTGGTGTGATCCCCTTTTTTTGGTGTTTCCGTATAAGTCACTTCAGATACTAGGTACTAGTGTTCGGGCTTGCTCAGCTTTGCATCGGCACGCGGAGACGCGGAGTGAGATGGCGTCTACTCCGCGCCTCCGCGTCTCTGCGTGAGTTATTTTCTTCCTGTTTAAGTGTCTAGCAACAGCCGCAGCCGCCTGCGAGGAGGATGCCGTCTTTGTGGAAGGCGGAGCCTATGGCTGCTTTCGACAGGTCTTTCGTTTTGGCGAATTCCGCCTTCGCCGCGTCGCGCAGGGCGGCGCTGTCGAAGAAGTCGAGGGTGGTCATGGCGAGGGCTTTGGCGCCGTCGATGATGGCCTGGTCGCCGCGTTCGGACCTGGCATAGGCGGTGAATTCGGCATTGTGGATGACGACGTGTGGCGGCGAGACCCCTATGATGGGATGGATCGAAGGGACACGGTGGCTGACGTTGCCCATGTCGGTCGAGCCGGCGAGCCCTGGGGGCAACAGAGACGGGTCCATCAATTCGCGCCCGAGCGCTTTGGCATTGACCTCGTAGGCGTTGGCGAGAGCCCAATTGGTCTTGAGGTCCAAACAATCGACGCGGCCCCAGTTTGTTTCAAGCCGTGTACCCGAGGCAAGTGCGCCGGCCTCGAAGCAGGCTTGAACGCGCTTTTTGAGGGTGGCCAATTCGATGCCGTCGCGGGCGCGAACGTAGAAGCGGCCTGCCGCGCGCTCGGGGACGATATTAGGGGCCAGGCCACCTTCGGTGACGATGCCGTGAATGCGCTCGGTCTGCTGGATGTGCTGGCGCAACTGGGCGATGGTTTGGTAGGCGGTCACCAGCGCGTCAAGGGCATTCAGCCCACGGAAAGGCATGGCAGAGGCGTGGGCGGCGCGGCCATGATAGATCACCTCCACTTCGGCCAGGGCAATCACCGGCATGGACACCATGTCGAAGCCGGCCGGGTGCACCATCATCGAGGCATCGACGCCTTTGAAGGCGCCGGCTTGCGCCATCACTTCCTTGCCGCCGCCGCGTTCTTCGGCGGGTGTCCCCATATAGCGGACGCGCCCGTTCAGTTTGGAGCCCAGCTTTGACAGGCCCAGAGCCGCACCCAGACCGATGGTGGCGATAATGTTGTGGCCGCAGGCGTGGCCGATGCCGGGCAGGGCGTCGTACTCGGACAAAAGGCTCATGACCGGGGTGGTTTTAGGGCCGAACTCGGCCGCGTAGGCGGTCTGGACGCCATAGGCGCCGCGTTCAACCGCCAGCCCGTGTTGTTCGATGGTTTTGGTGAGCAGAGCGGCGGCGAATTTTTCTTCGAAGGCGAGTTCTGGGTTCGCATGTATGGCGTGACTGGCGGTGATCAGTTCGTTGCGCAGTCCGTCGATGATTTGGCACGCTTCGCGTTTCAATGCGTCGACGGACATGGTTTTCTCCTTGAGGCTGGGCGCGGTTTCATCCAACTTCGCGCGGAGATGAATTGCACTCAAGGGGTATTATGGCGTTTCTCACTGTTTCTGAGTCTATTCAGATCGCTTATGAGGTGGTGGGCGAAGGGGAACCGATTGTGCTGGTGCACGGATTTGCTTCGAGCCGGGTGACGAATTGGCGCTCGCCGGGATGGTACGGCGCCCTTACCGCGGCAGGGCGCCAGGTGATCGCGCTGGATGTGCGGGGGCATGGCGAAAGCTCGAAGCCGCACCGTCAGAGCGACTACGATGAAGGCGAGTTGGCGCTGGATGTGGTGCGGCTGCTCGATCACCTGGGGCACGCGAAGGCCGATGTGATGGGCTATTCGATGGGCGGGTTTATCACCATGCGTCTGCTGCATGATTTTCAGGATCGCGTTCGCCGTGCAGTGATCGCGGGGTTGGGCGACAATTATTACGGGCGTGGGGTGGTGGAGGCCGAGGCGATTGCGTCGGGTTTGCGCGCTGCCGACTTGGCGGCCGTGACGGGTGCGGTGCCGCGGCAGTTCCGTTTGTTCGCCGAGCAAGGCCGGAACGATCTGGAAGCGCTGGCGCTGTGCATGACCAGGCCACGGCTCGTGTTCGACGAAGCGGAGCTGCGCCATCTGACGGTGCCGGTCCTGATCGTGGTGGGTGAGAAGGATACGATCACGGGCGGGCCTGCGATGTTGGCCCGTGCCATCCCCGGCGCGCAGGTTGCGATCATTGCGGGTCGCGATCATATGTCGACGGTGGGCGACAAGGTGTTCAAGGCGGCGGTGCTGGAGTTTTTGGGCCGGGATTAGAGTGCGTTTCGTAGAATTGCAAAGCCCCCCATCGTCTGCAGCCGCTAACGCGGCGCAGCCACTTCCCCCGCAAGCGGGGGCAGACAGAAGTTCTGGTGTCTTCCTCCGCTTGCGGGGGAAGTGGCTGCGCAGCTCTTGTGGCTCGCAGGGGATGGGGGATTAGTTTACGGTGCAGATGAATTCTTCGAACCTTCCGTTTTTGCCCAGCGGCAGGCAAATGTTCCACTGGGCTCCAGCAGAGAGGGAGCGGATGTGCCCAGCGCGCAATGATATTTTTGCCAGTGGCTAATGGGAACTTCCAGACACGAAAAAGGGAGCGGTCAATCCGCTCCCTCTTTAGACCAATTCAACCGGCGATAACAGGCTTAGCCCGGAAGTTCCGCTGAAACCGTGAGGACGATGCCGCCTTCGCAGTTTTGTGTGAACCCGCACTCCGACGTATTCAGATCTGCGTCAACCCAGCGCACGTCCAGTGCAAACTGTCCCCAAGACGCTGTTGCACCGAAATCGTAGTACATGTAGTCGACACCGGCATCAAACCACTGATGGCCGACATGGGCCGATGCTTCGAGGCCGTCGGTGAAGAACAGGAACGTGTCCATCACCGGGACTGCAACGCCACCCGTAAGCGCCCAGGCATCGCCGGATTCAAGGAAATAGTCGGGGCTGTAGGTGATTTCGCCTGTCATCGAGAACTTGCCGAAGTCATGGCCCACGCTTCCGATCAGCTCCCAGTAGTCGTATTCGGGGGCGCCGCTTGGAATGTCGGCGTCGGCGTACCAATAGTAGACGGCCTTTGCGCTGCCGGTGGTTTCGGGACCGAGATTGAAATTGTAGCCTGCGGTAAAGTCCACTTCGACGGAAGAGTCTATTGGCGCGTCATTGAAGTCGATGCTCGATGCCCAGACATTGAAGAAGAAACCTGAGGCGTGATCATATTGCAGCCACCCCTGGACCGCGGCGTCGCGATCAGATTGGCTAATGCCACGAAAGCGATAGTCCGAAGTCAGCGCTGCGCCGCCCGTCACCGGACCCCATGCCCCTTCTTCTGCTTGCGCCAGCGGCGCGAGACTTGCCATCGAAACAACGCCGAACAATCCCGCCTTCCACATACTCGTCTTCATACCGAACCTCTCTTGAAAAAACACTGTGCCATTGGCGTACCGGTAGTGTGTGGACCTGCAGGGTTGACAACTCGTTAACGGCAAGCGGCGCCCGGCGTCAGGTGAGTCTTCAATGTCACAGATGCGCTGGCCGAATCAGTGACAATGCCAAGCATGGTGCGAGGGACAGGGTGTGGACAATGGGCGCGACACAAAAAAACCCCTGCGTTGTCGCGCAAGGGTTTTGCACTTCAATTAGGAAGTTATGCGTCCCGGTTTAACCGCCGAAAGCGAGTGTGCCGGTGACGACAACGCCTGATTCGCACGAGTCGATGCCACCGCATTCCACTTCGCTAATGTCGGTTCCGACGTAGCGCACGTCCAGCGTGAAAGCGCCGGCTGTCGCTGAGATCCCGACATCGTAGAAGACGTAATCTTTCAAGCCAACGGCCACATTGTCGTCAAACATCTGGTAGCCAACATGTCCCGATGCGGCTAAGCCGCCGTCGAAGAGATAGACCGAAGGCATGATTGGAACATCAATGCCGCCCGATACTGACGTCGCTGATCCGGTGCCGCCGAAATAGTCAGGCGTGTAGGCCAGCTCTAAGGAAAGCGCTGCAGGGCCCATATCGTGCGAGACGCTGCCGATGAGTTCAAAATAATCAAGGTCGCTACCTGGTACATCTGCTTCCGGGTAAACGTAGTAGATGGCTTTAATTGTGGCTTCGCACGCCTCAGAGATAGCGTGGGTGTAGCCCGCATAAATGTCGAGTTCCCATGACGCTACGCCGCTGCCGCCAAAGTCGACATTGGATGCCCAAACGCCAGCAAAGAGGCCTTGCGAACCGTTGTATTCAAGGCCGCCCTGGACCGCCGGATTGCGGTCGGTCTGGCTGATGCCACGGAAGCGATAGTCAGACGTCAACGAGACCGATCCAGACCATCCGCTTTTTGCCGCTTCGTCGCCGTCAGCGAAGGCAGGCAATGCGGTCAGCGCGGTCGCGCCCATCAAACCCAACAGCAAAAATCTTGATCTCATGACTACCCATCCAACTTACTGAAATTGCCCCAGAAACCGCCCCTCATGTACCCCCCGATACAAAGGGGTGCGGTGCGTCTATCAATGTGCGGAGTGCTGGGTTTTCACAATGGTTTACGGATGGATTCTAGTGTCCTTGGCGCAACATACGCCCAGAAATTGGTGCGAACCGTATGCCTGCAACCAACATCTAGTGGTGGATATGACACTGGGTACGAACAGTATTACCGTCTTGTAACACCGGCCAAAGCGAGGTGATGGCCCGCGTCGGTGAGCATGGTTTCACCGGTGATGTGGCGAGCGCCTTCGCCGCAGAAAAATGCCACGACCTCGGCAATGTCTTCGGGTGTGCCGGCGCGGTGAAGGGGAGCGGCATTGACGTTGTGTTCGACGATGCGCGCGTAGGTTTCGGGGCCGAAGCGTTCGCTGAACCAGCGCGTGCCGACGAAGCCCGGGCACACGGCGTTGACCCGGATCTCAGGCGCCAACGAGCGGGCGAGGGATTTGGTCAGCGTATTGAGCGCGCCTTTCGACGCGGCGTAGGCGACGGATGAACCGACGCCCAAGACGCCTGCAATCGACGAGACATTGACGACGCGGCCGAACTGCGATGCCTTCAAGTGCGGGGCGCAGGCGCGAATCATCTGATAGGCGCCAATGACGTTGACCTTGTAGATGGTGATGAAGTCGTCTCCAGTCAGTGCCTCCAAATCGGAATGGTCGGCAAACACCGTGGTCCCTGCATTGTTGACCAGTATGTCGATGCGCCCCCAGCGGTCATGCGCGAGCTTGGCGGTGCGGCGGCAGTCGGCGTCGTTTGAGACGTCGCCTTGGCCCAGGATCGCGTCGACATCTCTGGTCTTGATGAGGGCCAGCGTTTCTTCGGCGTCCTTCACGCTTTTCGTGCAGTTGACAACAATGCGGGCGCCAAGACCGGCGAGCTTCACTGCGACGGCGGCACCGATGCCGGTGGCCGAGCCGGTGACGACGGCCACTTGGTCTTTGAGCTGCATGGTGGTAGTTCCTAGTGTGCGATGTTGAGTCTGGGTGTGTCTTAGACTTGTTCTAGCGGCCATGAAAGTGTGGCAGGCGCTTTTCAAGGAAGGCGTTGCGGCCTTCGCGATAGTCTTCACTTGCCATACAGGCGGACAGGCTGGCGTCTGCGGCGATGCGTGAGGCGGCGTCTGCGTGCAGGATGGCTTGAATGGCCAGCTTGGACGACGTCATCGACAGCGGTGCGTTGGCGGCGATCGCGGAAGTGTAGCGCGTGACAAAACTTTCGTAGTCCTCGGCCGGAGCTATTTGATGGATCAGGCCGTGGGCCAGCGCTTCAGCGGCCGAATAGACGCGCGCTGTGACCAACATCTCGGTGGCCGCGGATGCGCCGAGCTTGCTGACCAGGGCCGCGGTGCCTTCAAATCCGTAGGCGATGCCGAGCCGGGCTGCGGGGATGCAAAAGCGCGCATCGGGCGAGGCAATCCTGAGGTCGCAGGCGATGGCGATGGCGACACCGCCGCCAAAACATATCCCGCGGATCGCGGCGACGACGGGCTTGCTACAGTGGATGATTGACGACGC
This sequence comes from Alphaproteobacteria bacterium, assembly GCA_034440175.1. Lineage (GTDB taxonomy): Bacteria > Pseudomonadota > Alphaproteobacteria > Micropepsales > Micropepsaceae > SZUA-430. The sequence continues at coordinate 10,971 of JAWXBO010000180.1, read as the reverse complement.
TGCGGCGCGGGTTGCGTCGTCGTAGAGCTTTGCGGTTTCTTCGCTGGCGCGGTTGGCCTCAAACTCCGATATATCGGCGCCGGCAGCGAAGGCTTCGGTGCCCGCGCCGGTGATGACGATGCAGCGTATGGCGGCGTCATGCTCGAATGTCTTGATGCGTTCTGGAATGCCCTGCCACATGTCAAGGCTCAGTGCATTGCGCCGCTCGGGCGCATTGAGTACGAGAGTGCCAACAGGGCCGCTGCGTTCGGTGATGAGTTTTATGGTCATGGATTTAGCCTACCGGCTCAATGGAGCGGCGACAAGCCGCCGGAAGGAAATCGGCAAATGAAAATCGGAGTTTCCGCGCGGGGCTGGTTCGGGCTGTCTTTTTGCGGCCTGGACCTGTGCCACACGCAACTTCGCCGGGGCCAGCGGTCCTGCCATGACAGTTGGCGTCGCGATTTCGATCACCACTTCCTGGGCCGGTGAAACGACATGGAAATGCGGCGGATTATGATCCTCGAAGTACATCGTGATCCGGAATTCGCCGAACTGCCTTATCGTCGGCATCTCGCCCTCATCAGTTATAACATAGGTCAAAATTTGACCTACGTAAATTTATGTGCGCGAGGTGCTTTTGTGGCCGGCTAGCTTTGGATTGAATGTGTTCCGAAGGTTGCCGTCATGACGCATGTACACGTCTGCCGCTTATTGTGGGGATTGAGACAGGCCGCCCGTCTAAACCGGCCTCGAGGTGCTGCAGAAGGAGGTTGTGCGGTTGGTGGCGAACTCTGGTATACGTTAACGGCGCGTCGAATGCGGGAACCCCTGTGTGATGAGCTTTGAAGTTATGGATAGCGTGGGTACGAAGGAACTGAAGGTGCGCCGGCGACGGCTGCGCCCGGATGAGAACCCGATCAGAATTGTGCTGATCCGGCACGGCAAGCCCGACATGGAGCGCAGCCGCTGGCTGTCGCACAAGAAGTTTCAGGATTTCATCGAGCAGTATGAACGGGCCGGGCTTGATCCGGATAATCTGCCGCCGGAGTGGCTGGTAAAACTGGTACGGCAAGCGCGGCGGGTGTTTGCTTCGGACCGTCCCCGCGCCCGGGAAAGCGCGCAGGCGGTTGCGCCTCACGCCGAGGTGCAGCACAGCCCGCTGTTCATGGAGGCGCAGCTGAAATCGCCGCGCCTGCCTGTGGTGCGAATGAAGCCTGCGGCTTGGGCGATCGTGGCGCGGCTGGCGTGGCATGCGGGGCATCACGCGGGCATTGAGGATTTCGGTGACGCCAAGGACCGGGCGATCAAGACCGTCGATATGTTGTCGGACGTCGCGCAGGAAGATGGCATCGCGGTGCTGGTGGCCCATGGCTATTTCAACGCGATGGTGGGGCGCAATTTAAACAAGCGCGGCTGGAAGCGCTACGGCGGACGCCATCGCGCGAAGTTCTGGAATGCGGTGGTTTACGAGCGGCCGCTAGGTTGAGGGGTAGTACGCCGCAACGCTTTCAAACGCCGGGCGGGGACGATCGACCAGCTGTTCAGCGGGGCTGCCGATATAAATGAAACCCGCGATGCGCTCATTGGGGTTAAGGCTGAGTGCTTCACGAACAACGGGACTATAGCTGTACCATTCCGTGATCCAGTTGGCGACGAAGCCCATGGCGTGGGCCGCGATGCACAAAGTTTGGCACGACGCTCCGGCTGAAAGGGTTTGCTCCCATTCGGGAATCGGGATGCCCGGGCGCACGTTGCTAATTGCAGCGATGACGACAGGGGCCCGCATCAGGCGGTTGCGCTCCTGGGCGATGCGCTCGGCATTGGCTTCAGGTTCGGTTGACCTGAGGGCATCGACCAGTGTGCCGCCGAACCTTTCGCGAGCGGCACCTGCGAAAATGATGAAGCGCCAGGGCGTGAGTTTGCCGTGGTCGGGTACGCGGGTGGCGCAAGAAATCAGGGTGCGGATTTGATCGGGCGAAGGGCCTGGGCCGGTCATCCGTTTGGCCGAGCCCGAGCGGCGGCTTTGCAGCAATTCCAGGGTTTGGGGCACGTAAACGTTTAAACCAAGTTCGGTCATTGCAGGGACTCTCGCGGTTAACCCGGCTATCCAAGTTTGCTTGAATGGCTGTGGGATCGGTACCATGTGTGCTAGTATGGTTCTTATGGAAAAGCGCTCAATGCCTGTTATTGCCGAAATGTTCGCGACCTGCGACCCGGTGTGGTCGGATCTGCGCGAGGAAGCTGTGCGGATAGCGGCCGCGGAGCCGGCGCTCGCCAGTTTCGTGCACGCGACCATTCTCAATCACGAGCGCCTGGAAGCGGCGCTGTCATATCATTTGGCGCAGAAACTTGGGAATGATGATGTTGGCGCCATGCAGTTGCGGCAGGTGTTCGACCAAGCCTTTGCCGATTCTCCCAGCCTGGGCGACGACGTGCGCGCCGATCTTTCGGCGATATTCGAGCGCGATCCGGCGGTGAATACCTATGTTGAACCGTTTTTGTTTTTCAAGGGCTTTCATGCCCTTCAGGCGTACCGCGTGACGCATTGGCTTTGGCTGAAGGGGCGCAAGCCCATGGCCCTGCATTTCCAAAGCCGCATTTCTGAAGTGTTCAGTCTGGACGCACATCCGGCGGCAAGAATCGGCCGCGGTGTGATGATCGATCACGGCACGGGCGTCGTCATCGGCGAGACGGCAGTGATCGAAGACGATGTCTCGATGCTGCACGGGGTGACGCTTGGCGGCACCGGCAAAGAACAAGGTGATCGCCACCCCAAGGTGCGGCGCGGGGTTATGATCGGCGCGAACGCGACGATCCTTGGCAACATCGAAGTGGGGGCCTTTAGCCGCGTTGGTGCGGGCAGCGTCGTGCTGGCGGCGGTGCCTGAACGCTGCACCGTGGCCGGTGTCCCCGCAAAAGTGATCGGCTGCGCGGGATGCGATCAGCCGTCACATGAGATGAACCAGCTGATCGAAGAGTATTCGGGCGACTATCAGATTTAAAATCAAGAGGGGCCGCTTTGCAGCGGCTGAATCAAAAAGGGCCGCTTTGCAGCGGCCCTCCGTGAGATGGGCTAGTGTCGAGCCCAGATCTTTCGATCTTGCTTAGGTCAGGCGGATCCCAGAGGTTGCTCCGGCGTCCAAATGACCATCAGGCTCTGTTGTAGCGCCAAAATCTCACTCGACATCGGATCACCTCCTTTCAAAAGTTGAAAACCAGGACCCCAGAATCTCATAAAATAAATCTGCGGTCGAGAGAAAAATTTTATTAACCCAAACGGTCGCGTAAGGCGTACCAGAGCAGACCCAGCTTGAGTAACGGCACGCGAAAGCGCGCGCCGCCGGGCAAGGGTGGGATTTTCAGGCTTGCCATCAAGTCAAATTTTGAGGCCTGTCCGGCGATGGCCCCGGCGATAATCTTTCCGGTGAGTGTCGCGATGGCAACGCCCTGGCCGGAATAGCCTTGGGCAAAATAAAGGTTGGGCGCCAGGCGCCCGATGTGGGGCAGGCGTGGCCTGGTAATCGCCAGTCTGCCACCCCAGGCGTATTCCACTTTGACATCGGACAATTGCGGGAAGGACCGGACAATGCAGGGGCGTACAATGCTTGCTGCATCGGCCGCGTCTGTGGCGCCGTAGGTTTCGCCGCCGCCAAAGATCAGGCGATGGTCGGCGGATACTCGATAGTAGTCGAGGACGAATTTTGTGTCGGCAATGGCGGCACCGGAAGGAATGAGGGCGCGGGCGCGCGCTTCGCCCAAGGGTTCGGTGGCCGCTACATAGTTGGAGATCGGCATGATCGTGGCTGCCAAGCCTTTGTGTAAATTCTCCAAATAGCCGTTGCAGGCATAGACCGCGAAATCGGCGCTCACAGTTCCGGATTGGGTGGCGAGGTGAATTTTTCCACCCGGTTCGACTTTTGTAACGCGCGAGTTCTCCAGAATTGTGACGCCCGCTTCGTCTGCGGCGCGGGCAAGGCCCAGTGCGAAGTTCAAGGGATGGAGATGGAACCCGGATGTGTCGTACATTCCGCCTTGGTAGTTTGATGATGCAACGAGGGCGGGCATTTCGTGCTGTGAAATGTAGCGGGCCGATTGGTGGTTGTAATTTTTTGCAAGAAATTCAACATAGTCGCGCAGTTCGGTTGCATGCTTCGTTTTCACGGCGGCGGTGATGTGGCCCGGCTTGACGTCGCAGTGGATTGTGTGCGCTGCTACCAGTTCGTGCACAAGTGATTTTGCGTCAGTTGCCAACTCCCACAATGCGTGCGCCTGAGTCCGGCCGTAGCGCCGCTCGAGTTCGATTTGATCGACACGCTGTCCGGTGATCACTTGACCACCGTTGCGGCCTGATGCGCCAAAGCCCGCATGCTCGGCTTCGAGCACGATTGTTTTCAATCCGGCATTGGCCAGATTTAGTGCGCAGGAGAGGCCGGTGTAGCCGGCGCCGATGATGCAGACATCCGCATGCAGATCCCCATGCAAAGCGGGGCGCGCAATTTGTCCGATGGCTGTGGCGCGATAGTATGATCCGGTGTGTGCGTTTGTCATTTGATATTTTTGGGCGATATTTTGAGTGTGAGATGTGTGCAAACTTTGCGAGCATAGCACGCTCTTGCCAAGTACCACAGAAGCGTGCCTAGTGACGCGAATGGAAGAAAACGGCGCAGTGATTGATGCACACGCGACGCATTGGGCTTCACTTTATCCCGATGCGCCCGACGCACTTCGTGCGCGCCTCAAAGATGTCGTTGCGAAATCGACCATCATAGCCCAAATCGAATTGCCCGAAGAACGCGCGATGCCCAACGGCGGCAAAGCCGACATGCTGACGGCGATGGCGGAAGGCGACGGTGACTTGCGGCATATGGTGTTGCTGCTGACCGAACGCAAGACAGCGTCGGGCTGTGTGCTGTCGGCGTTTCCGTTTGCCGCCGGCGCGATTACGCATCCAGTGACCGTCGAACATATCGCGTCTGCCGGTTTGGGAACCGAGGGGCAGATCCGCGGACGCACTGAAGATGGCTCGGAACTTTCGTTTTTCGATTCGCTGTTTTTCAAGAATGGCCGCGACTACCGGATTGGCGAAAGCTATCAATTTGCCTTGTCGGCGCTCGCCTATTCCGCCCGTCCCTACGGTTTGCGCGTCGTCAAGGATTCCGAAACGATTGTGCCGCCGGATGTTCTGAAACCTTCGCGCACCGGGGCCAGCGACGATTATGAGTTCCGCGCCACCGTGCAGCATGTATATCCGATGCGGGTGGACAACGGGATCGTCTATCGCATGCGGGTGACGGTTGCGCGCAGCGGACAAAGTATGGTCGACGTAGCGCTTTACGCGGCCGAACACGTGTTACCGTCCGGCTATTGCCCAAAGCCTGGGGATGAAATTACCGGGCGCTTGTGGTTGCAGGGTTACCTGGTTGAGGATTAAGGTCCCGGCTGTTCGTTGCCACCTTCACTTGGAGCTTTATGTATCGTGGACAAGACTGAAATCCTGCGCGTCGAGAAATACCTCCGTTCGCTTTTCCGCCTGGACACGATCAAGATCGAATCCCGGCCCAGCAAGTCCGACTCCGTCGAGGTCAATGTTGGAGATGAGTTTATTGGTGTGATCTCCAAGGACACCGAGGACGGAGAAACGACGTATCATTTCCAGATGGCAATTCTGGAAATGGATTTGCCACCGGAGTCGGCGGTGCTGAAACGGCCTTAAGCGTTATTTCCTCGGACGGAACGATTCGATCAACGCCAGTAATTTCTCGTCCGATTTTTTCCAGCTTGCCAACTGAGAGCGTTTAAATTTGTAGGTCAGGCTGATGTTGTCCCGCAGCCTCGTCACTCTCATGCAGTTGGAACCGAATTCGGGGTTGGCCGATGCATCGCAGCGCATCACGAGCAGTGATCCGTCGGCCAGAACGGCGGTGAACCATTCGGTATTCGCATATTCAGTGCCGGCGCCGAACTTGAATGTTGTCAGGCCAAACGGTCCGGCTTCGCCTGCGAAATCAAGCGCATTCAATCTGATGCCCCGTTCGAACTTGTCCTGATAGGTCAGATTCGCGCGGTCCACGGCCAGTGTGAAGTGGATGATTTTTGCATCAGCCGCGTTGCTGGAGAATTGGGCGGCAGTGTCCGGTGCCCAGGGCGAAAGACCCGGGAGCAACGCTTGCATCGGTACATCTTCATGGTCGCCAGCGGAGCGCGAGCGGCGGTACTTGGTGAAGTTTCCAGGAACGCGAAACAAGGCGCCATCAATCCGAAGATCGGCAGTCTCACTGCCGGCGGTGGGTGAGTAGGTGTTGCCCTGGATGTTGCCTTGAACTTCCTCGACTGTGGGGCCGGCCAAAAAGACGTACACACCGGCGCCGATTGCGCCTGCAATCAAAAGCACGACAAACGGCAGCATCCAGCTGGAGTGCGCGTGGACCTCGCCTCCCAACGCTGCGTCGGCATCTCTTTGGTCGATCTTCATGACAGAGACTTTTGCCCGGAGTCGAGCGTCGTTGCTCTGAGATTCTTCATGGTGTTGCGCGGAAACCTTTTGGTGTGATTTTTTGGCAACGATTTTCTGGCCAATGCCCGTTCTGAAAGGATTTAATGACGCTGGCGTCACTTTCATCTTGAAACATCTGTTTGGCGCCACTATTTCTTTGTTCGCAAGTGCAACAAACGAGATTGAGGGCCCGCCATGCTGGACAGAATTGCGAGTATTTTGACCGTCGGGCTGATGGCTTTGGTTCTGGTGCTTTTCGAACTGGGCTCGGTCGCACCGCAGGACGCGTTCTTCATCTCTTCGGCGATCGTCATCGTGTTCACGGGGCAGCAGTTCATCGCGCGCGAGCAGATGGGTTTTGTGGAAGCGGCCAAGTCGATTGTGGCGCGGCCGCAAAGCTATCGCAACCGCACCAGTTTTGCCGCCTATGTCGCCTGTCTGGCGCTGGGCGTATTCGTCACCGCGCAAGTGGTGGCGTTGGCCTGAAGTATGGGGCCTAAAGTACGGTCAGCATGGCGGCCACCAGTGGGTGGCGAACAATGTCACGTTCTTCGAGCCTGATGACGGCAATGTCCTCCAGCGTTGAGAGCCGGTCAGCAACCTGGCAAAGGCCGCTGAGCCCCGGCAACAGATCGGTTTGATCGGGATCGCCGGTGATGACCATTGTGGAATGCCACCCCAAACGCGTCAGCATCATTTTGAGCTGCCCGTAGGTGCAGTTCTGCGCCTCGTCGATGACGATGAAGGCGTTGTTAAGGGTGCGGCCGCGCATGTAGGCCACGGGCGCAATCTCGATTATGTTTTCTGCAAGCAAGGCTTTCAGGCGCTTGCCTCCCATGCGCTCGGTCAGCGCGTCGTAGAGTGGCCGGAGATATGGGGCCAGTTTATCTTCGAGGCCGCCGGGCAAAAATCCCAAATTCTCACCGGCTTCGACGGCCGGCCGTGACAGGATTATGCGCGAGACTTTCTTGGCTTCGAGCGCCTCGACGGCCTTGGCGATGGCCAGATAAGTCTTGCCGGTTCCAGCGGGGCCTGCGGCTACAACCAGGTTTCGATTGTCAATAGCGTCCAGAAGGCGGCGCTGGTTGTCGGAGCAGGGTTTGATATTCTTCGTGTAGCTGCGTTCAGTTTGTTCGCGCGCTGCCTGATCGCGATCCAGCGGGCTCCAATTGTGTCCTCGCGTAAACAGAGCCCGGACCTTTGAGTGTTCCTGATAGTCTTCACGTCCACGCCTGCGGCTTGCTTTTTTTCCCATCGCTTATAGTCCTCAAACTTAAGGCGCATACGCGTGTTGGCACGCGACATGCGACCTTGCCACACAAACTGCACTGAAAACTTTGAGAGGACGAAAGGGCGGTGCCGGTGCGCACTGTCATGCGCGTCAGCGGTTGCGGTGCAAGACTGCCACCAAGCATTAGTCACGTACGCTGTGACTCCACCCGAATCATTCGGCTGAGGTCAAGGTACTCGTGATTGCGCCGCGTTTTGTAAATTTCCTGTGACAACATTCGTCGTGTTGCGGGAAAGACTCACAGTATTAACTCGATGGCGCGCTCAATCTGAACAGGCGGAACACGGCTGGTGCAAGCAAAGTCGCGAAGAGCGACAGGAACGCGGATTGTATGACGGTGATGGTGTGCTGCGATTGGCCGATGGCCGCCAGATATTCGACGCCATACTTGAAGCTTGCCATCAAGATGCTGATCGCGGCGAGGGCGGAGAGACCGGCTACCAACCAGTTGGGATGGCGGCGGTGGTGGATCTGGGACTGTTGCACATGGTGCCCAAGCACCCAGGTAAACATGAACACGCCCAATGCCAAGACAGCATCTGGCACAGGATCGCGGGGCCAGGCATAGGTGAACAGCGGCACAACGGCGGCAATTGCCAGCAAGTGAACGATAGGGTTGAGTTTGTGCCAGAAAGCAAACCCGTCGGATAACAACGCGCGATAGATCACGACGATTGCAAGGCCCAGCAGCGTGCCGGCGATGACGTCTTCCATATCGTGGACGCCCAGATAAATCCGTGAGGCGGCAACGCCCAGGGTTATGATGATGGCGAGTGCCCAAGCCCAAAGCCTGCGAATTTCAATGGCGAGCCAGAACCACATGGCAGCAGCGACCTGGGCGTGGCCAGATGGCAGTCCGAATGAATCACCAACGCGCTTGTCGAGGGCGAATTCGATCGCCGGGCGCGGGTCTTGAAAGAGGTCTTTGAGGAATGTGTTGGTCAGCGCAACAATGCCGATCAGGATGGTCAGCCGCGTAAACATCTGCTTGTCCCCGAGCCAATAACCCAGGGGCAAGAACGCGAAAAAGAAGGGGGTGTAGCCGAGATAGGTGAAGGCATTGAAGATCAGCGTCAGCGTCTCAGTGCGCAGTGGCGGCACCCAAGAGAGGTCGTGCAAGAAAGCTTCCAAGGCAGTTCTCCCCCAATTCGGCAACTGTACGTGCCCGCGGCACCTTTCCCTTAATTGCAAGGAAGGGCAATACTGAAGTTGAGATGCACATATGCGGGAAGCTCCATGACACGGCTTGAGACTTCGATTTCGATGCGCGATGAACGGTTCAAGGCGAATGCGGCCGCGATGGAAAAACTTACAGGCGAGTTGACGTCGCGGCTTGCAGTGGCGGCCAAGGGCGGGGACGAGCGCTCGCGCCAGCGCCATATCGAGCGCGGGAAACTTTTGCCGCGCGAGAGGGTTAACCGCCTGCTTGATCCGGGGACGCCTTTCCTGGAGTTGTCACCGCTTGCCGCTTTCGGGATGTATGACGATGATATTCATGGGGCGTCGATCATCACCGGGGTTGGCCGCGTCGAAGGGCAGGAGTGTGTGATCGTCTGCAACGATGCGACGATCAAGGGTGGAACTTATTATCCTGTCACCGTCAAGAAGCATTTGCGGGCGCAGGAGATTGCGCGCGAGAACCGGCTGCCGTGCATTTATCTGGTGGATTCCGGCGGGGCGAACTTGCCCAATCAGGCCGAGATCTTTCCCGACCGCGAGCATTTCGGGCGCATATTCTACAATCAAGCCAACATGTCGGCGATGGGGATCCCGCAGATCGCGGTCGTGATGGGGTCGTGCACGGCGGGTGGCGCCTATGTCCCTGCCATGTCGGATGAGAGCATCATTGTCAAAAACCAGGGCACGATTTTTCTGGGCGGGCCGCCTTTGGTGAAAGCGGCCACGGGTGAAGTTGTAACAGCGGAGGAATTGGGCGGCGCTGATACGCATTCGCGTAAAAGCGGTGTCACCGATCATTATGCGCAAGACGATGCGCATGCTTTGGCATTGGCGCGGCGTATTGTGACGACGCTCAATCGCGCAAAGCGTCCTGATGTGGTGCTGCGTGACCCCGTTGAACCGCTCTATGATATTTCAGAGCTTGATGGGATCGTGCCGCAAACTTTGGCAACGCAATATGACGTGCGTGAAGTGATTGCACGCATTGTCGATGGATCGGTCTTCGACGAATTCAAAAAACTGTATGGCACGACGTTGGTCACCGGGTTTGCCCATATTTGGGGCATGCCGGTTGCCATTCTTGGGAACAATGGAATTCTGTTTTCGGAGTCGGCGCAGAAGGCCGCGCATTTCATTGAGCTCGCCTGCCAGCGCGGGATTCCGTTGCTGTTTTTGCAGAATATTTCTGGCTTTATGGTCGGCGCGAAATATGAGGCGGGTGGCATTGCAAAAGATGGGGCCAAAATGGTCACAGCGGTTGCGTGTGCGCAGGTTCCTAAGATTACGCTGATCATCGGCGGCTCTTATGGAGCGGGCAACTACGGCATGTGCGGGCGGGCCTATGGGCCGCGGTTCATGTTTTCCTGGCCAAACTCGCGCATCTCGGTGATGGGCGGCGAACAGGCGTCGAGCGTGCTGGCGCAGGTCAAACGCGACGGCATGGAAGCGCGCGGTGAGAGCTGGGGCACGGACGACGAGGCCGCGTTTCGCGCGCCGATACGCGCGCGCTATGAGGACGAGGGCAACCCCTATTTTGCCACTGCGCGGCTGTGGGATGATGGTATCATCGCGCCGTGCGAGACGCGGCGCGTGCTGGCGCTGGCGCTAAGTGCCACGCTGAACGCGCCGGTGAAACGGACGCGGTTTGGCGTGTTCAGGATGTGAGGGGGAATGGAGTTCGACCGGAAAACGATTGTCGCGATTGCCGCTGCCTTTTCGGTGATAATTGTTGCGATCATCGGCCAGAGAGGCGGTGATGATGAGGAGGAGAAAGCAGCGCCTTTGCCGACTCCAGCGGTCGAGCTTCAAGCATCTCGTGCAACTTCGAGTGCTCAAGTTCCCCAGAGCACCGGCGACTTCGATCTTTACCTGCTCGTTCTCTCGTGGTCGCCTACTCATTGTTCTAGCGATGCGGGGGGGGGGCGGGATGTGGGGGCCGCCCGGCCGCACGCGTTCATAGCCGAGCGCCGGGGGCGCTCGGCTATGAACGCGTGCGGCAGGACGGCTCCCACATCCGGCTCACCAC
>JAWXBO010000179.1:0-15030 GCA_034440175.1 Alphaproteobacteria bacterium | reverse complement strand
GCTGGTCGCACGGAAGCTCGGCGATGTTGATGTGCAGTACGTCTGGCGCTCCCTGCGCAAGCAGAAGATCGATCTCGCCGGCCGCAAGAGCTGGTGCGAGAGCAACGACCCGCAGTTCGCGGCCAAAGCTGCCGCTGTGGTCGGCCTGTATATGGCCCCGCCTGACAATGCCGTCGTCATATGTGTTGACGAGAAGCCGTCGATCCAGGCGCTGGAGCGCGCCCAGGGCTATCTGAAATTACCGGACGGACGCGCCCTGACGGGGCATAGCCAGGACTACAAACGTCACGGCACCACGACCTTGTTTGCAGCCTTCGAGGTGAGCACCGGCAAGGTCAAGGCCGCGCACAAGAAACGCCGACGCCGAAAGGAGTTTCTTGACTTCATGGACGATGTTGTCGCGGCCGATCCAAACACCCGGCTCGAGGTAATCCTCGACAATCCGAACACGCACAAGGAGAACTACGGGTGGCTCGCGCGCCACCCGCATGTGACATTCCACTACACCCCCACACGGGCTTCGTGGCTTAATCAGGTCGAGGGCTGGTTCTCAATCCTGCAAGGTCAATCATTGACCGGCGCCTCGTTCACCTCGGTTCAGCAACTCAAGGAACACATCGATGCCTTCATCAGGAACTACAACAAGTACGCTGAGCCTTTCGTGTGGACAAAGTCAAAAGTCCATCAGCGCCGCGTCAAAGGGCGCCGTCTCAGTGACTTGTGATTCCGGGTACTAGGCTACGACTTCCCGCTGCAACAACCCTGCGTCCTTCATCTCCTGAAACAACGCACCGGGGGAAACATCGTACCCATTGGGCCATGTCGGCGCGCCGAACTCAAGAAAAGCCTGAGCAAAAAAGCCATTGTCCCTCAAAGGCTCGATCATCGAACCAGGCTCGGCGACAATTTTGGAAAAATCCAGATCACCCGTGGAATCGTCGGAGAACCAGAAGCGCATCCGGTAGCCACCCAAATACTTCAATTTCCTGACTTTAATCATCGTCCAATCCTGCGATCTTGCGCATTGGCAGCCCCTGACGGGCATTGTTCCAATTCTGCAGCAAGGCGTCTCGCCTTAGCAAGGTCCATTCCTTGACCATGCGACGCGCCGCGACCGGAAATCTACCCTCGATAATATCGCCAGTCTCGATAAACGGCATGAAAGTGCGGCGGAACATGATCCCGCAAATACATGCGGATGGCTATGCCGTAAAAGTAAAGAAACCGTCGGCATGCCGCGAGCCCTCTAATTGTCCAGAAAGCTCCGCAGCTTCCGTGACCTGCTCGGATGCTTCAGCTTCCGCAGCGCCTTCGCCTCGATCTGGCGGATGCGTTCGCGGGTCACTGAGAACTGTTGGCCCACTTCTTTCAGCGTGTGGTCGGTGTTCATGCCGATGCCAAAGCGCATGCGCAGCACGCGTTCCTCGCGCGGCGTCAGGCTCGCCAACACCCGAGTCGTCGTCTCGCGCAAATTCGATTGGATCGCCGCATCGATCGGCAGGATCGCGTTCGTGTCCGGGATGAAATCGCCCAGATGCGAATCTTCCTCGTCGCCGATCGGCGTCTCAAGGCTGATCGGCTCCTTGGCGATCTTGAGCACCTTGCGCACCTTCTCCAAAGGCATCGCCAGTTTCTCGGCGAGTTCTTCGGGCGTCGGCTCGCGGCCGATCTCGTGCAGCATCTGGCGCGACGTCCGCACCAGCTTGTTGATCGTCTCGATCATGTGGACCGGAATGCGGATCGTGCGCGCCTGGTCGGCGATCGAGCGCGTGATCGCCTGACGGATCCACCACGTCGCATAGGTCGAGAACTTGTAACCGCGCCGGTACTCGAACTTGTCGACCGCCTTCATCAACCCGATATTGCCTTCCTGAATCAAATCCAGGAACTGCAGACCGCGGTTCGTGTATTTCTTGGCGATCGAAATCACCAGACGCAAATTCGCCTCGACCATTTCCTTCTTGGCCTGGCGCGCTTCGCGCTCGCCCTTCTGCGCCGTGCGCACGATGCGCTTGAATTCGGTGATCGGCTGGCGCATTTCCTGCGCCAAGGTCTGCACTTCGGTCCGCAAGTCGCGAACGCGATCCTTCTCTTCGTTGGCGAATTCTTTCCAGCCACGCCGCGTCAACCGCCCGACACGCTTGATCCAGTTCGGATCAAGCTCTTCGTTCTCGTATTCCTTCAAAAAGTCTTCGCGGCCAACGCCGTGCGCTTCTGCCAGACGCATCAAGCGCGACTCAAGCATCACCAGGCGCTTGTTGATCGAATACATCTGCTCGACCAGGGCCTCGATCCGCGCGTTGTTCAGACGCAGACTTTTGACCAGATCGATGGTGTCGTGTTTCAGTTTCTTGAAGCGCCGGTCCTGGCTCGTCGATAGTTCTTCGCTGGACAGATGCGCTTCAACTTCCGCGTCCTGCAGCTTGCCGAGCTTCTTGTAGAGCCCTGCGATCTCGTCGAACGTCTCGAGAATTTTCGGCTTCAACACCGCTTCCATGGCGGCCAGCGACAGGCTTCCTTCGTCTTCCTCGCCCAGATCTTCTTCGACGCGCACGGGCGCTTCGACCGCCGTCACGTCATCGGGATCAACCCGGACGACCGGCGCCGGAGCGGGCCGCGGCTGAAACGGCGGCGGCACAACGCGCAGCATTGGCTTGGGCGGCATGTATGGCCGAGGCCCTTGCGGGACTCCCCCCGGAGCGCCAGGCGCACCTGGAACAGCGCCGGCAAACTCAGGCGGAATGGCAATGCCACCCTGCGCCGCCAGTGCCAGCGCCGCCGCTTTACCTTCCGGACCGCCGCCGTAGGTCGCCTCAAGATCGATAATGTCGCGCAGCAAAATCTTGCCTTCGTTCAACTCGTCGCGCCACACCATGATGGCCTCGAACGTCAACGGGCTTTCGCACAAGGCGCCGATCATCAACTCGCGGCCAGCCTCGATGCGCTTGGCGATGGCGATTTCGCCTTCGCGCGACAGCAGCTCAACCGTTCCCATCTCGCGCAGATACATGCGCACCGGATCGTCCGTGCGCTCATTCACTTCGGTCTCAACTTTTGCGACCGCCGATTCTTCCCGGGCCAACGCAACCGCACCGCCGGCTTCACCTTCTTCTTCGTCTTTTTCTTCAGCTTCGGTGACGTTAATGCCCATATCGTTGAGCATCGCCATTGTGTCTTCGATCTGCTCGGACGACACGCGCTCCGACGGCAGCACCTTGTTCAACTCGTCAAGGGTCACAAACCCGCGCGCCTTGGCGCGTGTGATCATTTTCTTGACCGCGGCATCCGTCAGATCAAGCAGCGACTCCTGCCGCTCCTCTGTGGCCTGACCTTCGCGCGCCTCTCCGGCTTTTGCAGCCGCCTGCTTGCCTGCAGCCCCAACTGATTTTTGTTGAACCTTCTGCGCGGCAGTACCCGTTACTTTTGGCATATTTTTTCCGGACTCTTTCGCTTCTGTCGTCGACTTTGCGTTACTGGCCTGGGGTGGGACCACAGGCTTTACGGGCTTGGGCTTCGGCGGCGGTAAGGGTCTGACCATCGCTTTCAAGATCGATTTCAAATCCATGGCCTTGGGCTTCACGGCATCTTTTACCGCCGCTTTCGCATGAGGTTTCTTTTCAGGTTTGCTGTGCGCCCCTGCTTTGTCTTTTGCGGATGAAACTTTGCGTTCTGCTGTCTTGCTCTTTGTCACGGCGTCGTCAATTCTGCTCGCTGCGTAAGGTTGATGAACTTTGACGGAAACGAAAAACCGTGCCGCCTGATGTGAATGTCAGAAAGCGTCGGGAGGGCCAGCCTCGGCTCCCGTGGCTGAACGAAGTTCTTGATCGATGGCACGAAGCCGGGCAAAATTATCCTCCGTCCCCTCACGCTTGAAGGCCTCAGCGGCCAGGGAATGCTCGGTTTCAAGCTCGGTTAATTTGCGATAGCGGGCCAGAACATGATGAAACTCCCGCATCACGTCACCATGTGCGGTTTCTGAACGGGTCATTGCCATGGACTTGAGCATCGGCCGCCGCTCCAATCGCTCACAAACTTCCGCGTACCCCCGTTGCCTGAGGTGGTCGCGAAGGCCATGACTGTCAAGGGTTTGATCCAAAGATGCGGCATGTAGGAGTTCACGTCTCAGTTTGTCAAGTTTTGGCTCAGAAATCGTAAGCGTGGCCAAGGCTTCGGCGAAACTATCCAGCAGGAACGGGTGGGTCAGGATGGCGAAAATCAACGCTTCCTCCGCCAGTCCTGAAGGTTTGTCAGTGTGCGACAAGCCCCGCCCTGCCGCTGATCGCCGCAGAGCCTCTGAAACGGGGGGTATCCATGAGGGCCGCGCACCCGCCCGCTCGCCGGGGAACTGTTGACGAAACTGGCCACCGCGATTGGAAATGCGCGGGTCCCGCCGAGGCTGAGGCCCCGCCCGGTTCACGGCTACCGGCGCAAACAGGGCTTTCAGCCGTTCCCGCATCATCGAACGGTAATGGTCGCGAACTTTGGGTTCCCGGATGGAATCCACATGACGGAGCAAATTGGCCTCCGCCCCGGCCCGCCGCTCGGGCGTCGCCAAGTCGGCGCTCTCTATCTCGCGCCGCCACAGCATTTCAGATAGCGGCAGTGCTTCATCCAGCACCAGCTTCATCGCCGCCGATCCACCTGCCCGGATCAAATCATCAGGATCTTGCCCCCCCGGTAGCAACGCCAATTTCAAGGATTGCCCCGGTTCCAGCATCGGCAGAGCCAAATCGACCCCACGCTGTGCCGCTTTAATCCCCGCCGCGTCGCCGTCGAAGCAAAGTATGGGTTCAGGCACGACGCGCCACATCATCTCCAGATGATCCTCGGTCAGCGCGGTACCCAAGGGCGCAACCGCACCCTCAAACCCGGCCGCCACCAGCGCAATGACATCGACATAGCCTTCGACCGCGACCAGCATTCTGTTCTGGCTGGCAGCCTTTCGCGCCGGGCCAAAATTGAACAGCACCGTGCTTTTCTTGAACAACGGCGTCTCTGGCGAATTCAGGTATTTCGGCTTGCCCTCAGGATCAAGCGTGCGCCCGCCAAAGGCAATCACCCGCCCGCGCGCATCGATGATGGGAAACATCGCCCGCCCGCGAAACCGGTCGTAGGGCTCGGAGCCGTCATCGGGCACAACCAGCAAGCCCGCTTCGATCATATCCTCCGGCAACACGCCATTGCCCGCGAGATGCTCTTTCAAGGCGCTGCGCGACTCCGGCGAAAAACCCAAGCGAAACGGCGCAACCGCAACACCCGTCAGTTGCCGCCCATCCAGATACGAACGTGCTTTCGCACCACGCGGCCCCTTCAGCTCCGTTTCGAAAAACACCGCCGCAAGTTCCATGATCTCATACAGCGAGCGCCGCGCTTTCTCGCGCTCTTCATCATGCGCCTGGCGCGCCGGCAATTCCATACCGGCATCAACCGCAAGCTTTTCAACCGCCTCTGGAAAAGACAGGCCTTCGGTTTTCATCACGAAATCGATGACGCCGCCGCTCTCGCTGCAGCCGAAGCAGTGATAAAATCCCTTTTCTTCCGAGACTGAAAACGATGGCGACTTTTCGTTGTGAAAGGGACACAGTCCCACGTAGTTACGCCCACGCCGGATCAGCTTGACCCGCCGGCCCACATACTCCGTGATCCGCAACCGGTCGCGAAGCTCTTCCAGAAATCGCGGGGTGAAGCGCACTAGGAGCTTAGCATCTCTTTCACCACCACATTCGCCTTCGAAAAATCCATCTTGCCCGCGAACTTGCCTTTCAACTCTGCCATGACTTTTCCCATGTCCTTCACCGACGCCGCACCCGTCGCCGCCATGGCAGCCTTAACCGCCGCGCGCACATCATCGGCGCTCATCTGTTGCGGCAGATAGGCCTCGATGATGGCCTTCTCTTCGCTCTCTTGCGCCACCAGATCGGCGCGGCCCGCTTTGTCGTAGGCTTCGATCGAATCGTTGCGCTGCTTGATCATTTTTTGCAGCAATCCCATGATCTCGTCGTCGCTCGACGCCTCGCGGCCCAAGCCGCGCGCCTCAATGTCTTTGTCCTTTAGTGCCGCAAGAACCAGGCGCAGCGTACCCACTCGCCGCTGATCCCGGGCCCGCATGGCATCCTTCAGGGCCTCGCTGAATTTGTCCCTTAGCATTTTGTCCTCATATCCATATCGTCGCGCTTGAGCATACAGCGCCGTTCCGCCGTCACCCAACCCTTTGACCCAAAAAGACCTTCTGCCTTGTGGACGGCAGCACCGGCTTTTCTTGACGCGGGCAAACTCCCTCCCATATGGTCCGCCAGTTTTGTGGGGCGCCGACTGCCAAAATCCCGCAAACCCAAGAGCTTTCGAAAATGACCGAGACTGCCACAAGCCCCCGCGAGATGGGTTCCACCCACTCGCGGCGACGAATCACGGGTGCGCTTGTGCTCGCCGACGGTACTGTTTTCGAAGGCGAAGGCTTTGGCGCCACCGGCCACGCCGTGGGAGAAGTCTGCTTCAACACGGCGATGACGGGCTATCAGGAAGTCCTGACCGACCCCTCTTACGCCGCCCAGATCGTCTGCTTCACCTTCCCCCATATCGGCAACACCGGCACCAACGCCGAAGACATCGAAACGGTCACGCCTGCCGCCCGCGGCCTGATCGTCAAAGCCTCCATCACCGGCCCATCGAACTATCGCAACGCGCAACATCTCGACATCTGGCTCAAGCGCAACATGATCGTGGGCCTCGCCGGCATTGACACCCGCCGCCTGACGCGCCTGATCCGCGAGTACGGCATGCCCAACGGCGTGATCGCCCACGATCCCACCGGCACCTTCGACATCCCAGCCCTGAAGCGCGAAGCCGCCGCCTGGCCCGGCCTGGAAGGCATGGATCTCGCCAAGGACGTCACCGCGCGCCAAACCTGGACACTCAACGAACAGCGCTGGCAATGGGACAAAGGTTACGCGCCGCTCGGCAAACAGCGCTTCAACATCGTTGTCATCGACTACGGCGTGAAGCGCAACATCCTGCGCTCGCTCACTTCGATCGGCGCCAAACTCACCGTCGTGCCCGCAAGCACAAGCTACGAAGACATCGCGCGCCTCAAACCCGACGGCGTGGTCCTGTCGAACGGCCCCGGCGACCCGGCTGCTACCGGCGTTTACGCTGGTCCCGTCATCCGCAAAATCGTGGACTCAGGACTTCCGGTGTTCGGCATCTGCTTGGGCCACCAAATGCTGGCGCTCGCCCTCGGCGCCAAAACAAAAAAGATGCACCAAGGCCATCACGGCGCCAACCACTCGGTCAAAGACCTCGCCACCGGCAAAGTCGAAATCGTCTCAATGAACCACGGCTTCACCGTCGACACGGCGACCTTGCCGCGCGGCGTCAAGCAAACCCACATCTCCCTCTTCGACGGCACCAATTGCGGATTGAGCCTCGACGGCCGCCCAGTCTTCTCAGTCCAATACCACCCCGAAGCCTCCCCCGGCCCCCAAGACAGCCAATACCTGTTTGATCGCTTCGCGAAGGTGATGGAGGAGAGGCGGTGAGTGAAGCCCTCAAAGCCCGCTGGCGAACGCATGTGCAGATGCTTGGCAATTTCGACGCCAGCATCGTCGGGCGCACTTTTGATCATCTGTGTGCGTCATATTCCGAACCGCAGCGCCATTATCACACGCTCACCCACCTGACCGCATTGTTCGATTGTCTGGAGCTTCACGCCGACGAGATCGGCGATCCGGCGCGCTTGGCTTTCGCCGCCTGGTATCACGACATCGTCTACGAACCCCACCGCAACGATAACGAGGCCAAAAGCGCCGAACGCGCCATGAAGGAACTCGACAATCTCGGCGCCAGCAGCGAACTGCGCTCGCACGTCGTGCAATTGATACTGGCAACAAAAAACCATTCCGCCGGTGGCCGCGACTACGACGACGACATTTTTCTTGATGCCGACTTCGCCATCTTGGGCAGCTCCGAAGGCGTGTATCGCCAATACGTCAGCGACGTCCGCGCCGAATACGCGCATGTCAGCGACGCCGATTGGAAGACCGGCCGCAGCGCCTTCCTGAAGAAAATCTCAGCCGCCCCGCGCATCTTTCGCACCGGCATTTTTGAAGGCGAATACGC
The DNA here is from genome assembly GCA_034440175.1 of Alphaproteobacteria bacterium. Classification (GTDB taxonomy): domain Bacteria; phylum Pseudomonadota; class Alphaproteobacteria; order Micropepsales; family Micropepsaceae; genus SZUA-430. The sequence goes on along the minus strand of JAWXBO010000179.1, from coordinate 6,915 downwards.
CAGCCAAGCGCGCAAAAACATCGCCTGGGAACTCGCGACGCTCGAAAAGGAGAGCGCGGCATGATAGAAGAACATCTCACGCGAAGCCGCAAAGGCGCGAAGAAATTTCTCAAACGAAGACACGAGGACACGAAGGGTGATTTTATTGCGCGAAGCGCCAATCCTGACGATGATTGTGCGCCTACTGCGCACGGGTTCACCCCACAAGGCGAGCTGCCTCGCTTCGTATCTTCGTGTCTTCGTGTGAGAAATTCTCTTTTCTTCGCGGCGTCGCGTGAAACTTCTTCTTCAAACGCCGCCGCAACAGGGAGCGTTTAGCTGATGCCCAAACGCACCGACATCGACACCATCCTGATCATCGGTGCCGGGCCCATCGTCATCGGCCAGGCCTGCGAGTTCGATTATTCGGGCGTGCAAGCCTGCCGCGCGCTGCGCGCCGAGGGCTATCGCATCGTGCTGGTGAATTCGAACCCGGCCACGATCATGACCGATCCCGACATGGCGGACGCGACCTACATCGAACCGATCACGCCCGAGTTCGTTGAGAAAATCATCGCCCGCGAGCGTAGCGAACGTCCGCGCAACCGCATGGCGCTCCTGCCCACCATGGGCGGACAGACCGCACTCAACTGCGCGCTCGATTTGCACAAAGCGGGGACACTGAAAAAATACGACGTCGAAATGATCGGCGCCCAGCCCGAAGCCATCGCCATGGCCGAGGACCGCCTCTTGTTCCGCGAGGCGATGGAACGCATCGGCCTCGAATCCCCGCGCTCTCGTATCGCCACATCAAAGGACGAGGCGTTGGCCGCCCTCGAACACGTCGGCCTGCCTGCGATCATCCGCCCCTCGTTCACACTTGGCGGCCAGGGCGGCGGCATCGCCTATAACCGCGAAGAATGCGCCGAGATCGCCGAACGCGGCATCGACGCCTCGCCCGTGGGCTCGGTGCTGATCGAAGAATCGGTACTGGGCTGGAAAGAGTTCGAGATGGAGGTCGTCCGCGACAAGGCGGACAACTGCATCATCATCTGCTCGATCGAAAACATCGATCCGATGGGCGTGCACACCGGGGACTCGATCACGGTCGCGCCCGCGTTGACGCTGACCGACAAAGAATACCAGATCATGCGCAACGCCTCGATCGCGGTGCTGCGCGAGATCGGGATCGAAACCGGCGGCTCGAACGTGCAGTTCGCGGTCAACCCCGCTGACGGGCGCTTGGTCGTCATCGAGATGAACCCGCGCGTCTCGCGCTCGTCGGCTCTCGCGTCGAAAGCAACCGGCTTCCCGATTGCCAAGGTCGCAGCGCGCCTCGCCGTCGGCTATACGCTGGATGAACTCACTAACGACATCACCAAGGCAACGCCTGCCTCGTTCGAGCCCGCGCTCGACTATGTGGTGACGAAGATCCCGCGCTTTGCCTTCGAGAAATTCCCCGGTGCCGAACCCATCCTCAGCACCTCCATGAAGTCCGTCGGCGAAGCGATGGCTATCGGCCGAACCTTCGCCGAATCTATGCAGAAGGCGTTGCGTTCACTCGAAACCGGCCTGACCGGCTTCGACGAAATCGACATTCCGGGACTGCGCTCCGGCGACGACAGAAACGCGGTCGTCGCGGCACTTGCCAAGGCAACACCCGACCGCATCCGCGTCATCGCGCAAGCCTTTCGTTTGGGCCTGACTGCCGGCGAAATCCACGCCGCCTCCAAAGTCGATCCATGGTTTCTCGACCAGATCGAAGACATCGTCAAAGCCGAGGAACGCGTGCGCGAGCACGGCCTGCCGCAAGACGAAGACGGCATGCGTGAACTCAAAGCGATGGGTTTCTCCGACGCCAGGATCGCCAAACTGACCGCCAAACGCGAAAGCGAAGTCTCAAGCACCCGCCGCCGCCTCGGCGTCACGCCCGTCTTCAAGCGCATCGACACCTGCGCCGCAGAATTCCGCGCCATCACGCCCTATATGTATTCGACCTATGAAGCGCCGATGGCGGGCCTGGTCGAATGCGAAAGCGAACCGACCGCAGCCAGGAAGGTCGTCATCCTGGGCGGCGGTCCCAACCGAATCGGCCAAGGCATCGAGTTCGACTATTGCTGCTGCCATGCCGCCTTCGCGCTGAAGAAAGTCGGCATCGAGACCATCATGGTCAACTGCAATCCCGAAACCGTCTCGACCGACTACGATACCGCCGACCGTCTCTATTTCGAACCCTTGACCGCCGAAGATGTGGTCGAACTGATCCGCACCGAACAGGCCAACGGCGAAGTCTTGGGCGTCATCTGCCAATTTGGCGGCCAAACTCCGCTGAAACTCGCCGCCGCGTTGGAGGCCGCAAAAATCCCGATCCTCGGCACCCAGCCCGACGCCATCGACATTGCCGAAGACCGTAAGCGCTTTCAGTCCCTGATCGACCACATCGGCCTGAAGCAGCCGGTGAACCGCACCGCACTGACGACCGGGGAAGCGCTGCAGGCCGCGCGCGAGGTCGGCTATCCGGTGGTCATTCGCCCCTCTTTCGTGCTCGGCGGGCGCGGCATGACGATCGTGCGCGACGAAGAACACATGATAGAAACACTCGAACAGACCGACGTGTTCAAGATTTCCGGCGACGACCCGGTCTTGATCGACCAGTATCTGCGCAACGCCGTCGAAGTCGACGTCGACGCCATCGCCGACAAGGACACGGTCTTCGTCGCTGGTATCATGGAGCATATTGAAGAGGCGGGAGTTCACTCCGGCGACAGCGCCTGTTCGTTGCCGCCCTATTCGCTTGATCAGGCAACCATCGCCGAAATTCGCCGCCAGACTGCAGCGCTCGCCCGCGAACTCAACGTTGTGGGCCTGATGAACGTGCAGTTCGCCATCCAGGCCGGGCAGATCTACATCCTCGAAGTCAACCCGCGCGCCAGCCGCACAGTACCCTTCGTCGCCAAGGCGATGGGCATTCCGGTTGCCGCCATTGCCTCGCGCGTCATGGCAGGCGAAGCCCTCTCCTCCTTCAAGCTGAAGGAAGACGCACCCAAACACATGTCGGTGAAAGAGGCCGTGATGCCGTTCGCCCGCTTCCCCGGCGTCGATGTCGTGCTCGGCCCCGAAATGAAGTCGACCGGCGAAGTCATGGGCATCGACATAACCTTCGAACGCGCCTTCGCCAAAAGCCAGATCGCAGCCGGTCTGACCCTGCCGGACGCCGGCACGGTATTCATTTCCGTGCGCGACGACGACAAGCTGGCCATCATCGCGCCCGCGCGCAAACTCATCGAGATGGGCTTCAAGATCGTCGCCACCGGAGGCACGGCCACGTTGCTGACTGAACAAGGCCTCGCCATCACCCGCATCAACAAGGTCTACGAAGGCCGCCCGCACATCGTCGATGCGATGAAGGACGGCAGCATCGACCTCGTTTTCAACACCACCGAGGGCGCTCAGGCCCTGAAAGACTCGCTTTCCATTCGCCGCACAGCCTTGATGCAAAAGATCCCGTACTACACAACAATTGCGGGTGCCGCCGCCGCCGTTCAATCGATTGCAGCCCTGCGCACCACCACTTTGGATGTCACCCCGCTGCAAGCCTACATAAGTTAACCCGTTGAAATTTCAGAGTTTTATTGGCGACGGCCATACGATCTGGCCTTGAATTTTGCCACACGTTTTGCTATATGTCTGCCTTGGCGCCCGGGAAGAAAATTTCCGGCGCAACTTGGCGCTGCAGAACCCCGGCGTAAGATTATTGAAAATTTGTCAAAGGCTTTGGCCGGTCGCGCCGCCAAGGCCCTTGGAATTTGTTGTCACACAGGCGCGACTGAGAAAGTCAGAGCAAGACTATGGAAAAAATTCCCATGACCGCTCAGGGCTTTGCCGGCCTTGAAGCGGAAATCAAGCACCTCAAAGGGGTGGAGCGTCCGGCCATCATCAAGGCGATTTCGGAAGCGCGCGCCCACGGTGACCTGTCCGAAAATGCCGAGTATCACTCGGCAAAGGAGCGTCAAAGCTTCATCGAAGGCCGCGTCATGGAGCTTGAAGACAAAGTCTCCCGCGCCCAGGTCATCGACGTCTCCAAGCTTTCGGGCAAGGTGGTGAAATTCGGCGCAACGGTTTCGGTGATCGACGAAGACACCGACCAGAAGTCCAAGTACCAGATCGTCGGCGACATCGAAGCTGACTTCGCCAAAGGCCGCATTTCGCTCTCCTCGCCGCTCGCCCGCGCCCTCATCGGCAAGAAATCCGGCGACACCGTAGAGGTCAACACCCCATCAGGCGGCCGTACGTACGAGATCGCGAAGGTGGAGTTTAAATAGGACGGACGGATGGCGGGTAGCTTGAAGCATTCAGTATCAATCTCGGCAAAACACGCGGCTGCCGTCCGCAAAGCCGTAGAAAACGGCGCCTATGCATCGACTGATGCCGCTGTGCGCGACGCGCTGGATTTGTGGCAACAAACCCAGCGCCTCAATGATGAATTCCTTCGCACATTGTGGAACGAAGGCGTCGAAAGCGGGACGGCTCCAGGAGAATGGAACAAAAATCAATTCCTGAAATGGGCGCGCAAAAAGAAGGCTGCTGATTCAAAACGTGACCCTAAGACCAACGGGCTGTAGTGGCGCGGGTTCTACGTTCCCGTTTGGCAATCCAAGATCTTTACGAAATCTGGTCTTACGTCGAAAAGAACAATGCGCGAGCAGCTGAAGAACTCATCAACGAATTCACGTTAAAGTTCAGTATGCTTGCTCGACACACCGGAGTTGGCACGCCGAGACCGCACGTCGATCCACGCGCCCGCGTGTTCCCAGTCGGTCGATATATGCCAGTCGGTCGATATGTAATTGTCTTTCGCCGGCTTGAAGATGGAATCGAAGTGATGCGTGTGGTCCACGGCGCACGTGACTTGAAGAATCTTAAACTGCAAAAACGTCTCAAACCTCGACCGGCACGCCCTGCTCACGATTGGACGGCAGGATCGTCGGCGCCGTTTTGACCGACCCCACGTTCCTCACCGCAGCCAACTTCTCGGTGCCACCTCCTCCACCACACCTCAATCGACCCGGTTCACAATCGGAATCTGTATACACTTCGCCAGATTGTGGATGCCGCCATAGAGCGTGTGCGCCACCAGATAGACAGCGCCGTCCGGCACCTGGGTACCTTGCGCGATCTTCAGCGTCAGCGTCTCTCCGGTATCCGACGGTCGCGCCATCGCAACGTGATTTGTATCGCGGAACCCTTTGCAGCTGCCGCCATGGTCGCCCCGGCCCGCGTCGTCACTCACACCCGGGCCGCCGACTTCAAGCCCCCAATGCACCATGTACATTTCTACGCCGCTCTCGCTTTGCGCCCGCCCAAGCAAGATGGTGCCCCCAATCGTTTTGCCGGGGTCGGTATCAACGAACGCCAGCGACGAAGGCCCAAAGCTCACCCCATCAACGCGCGGATAGATCAGATCCGGACCGCCAATGGTCACCGCCGCATAAAGACCGCCGGCGGCCACCACCACGACGGCGCCTAGAATTTTCAGCCACTTACCCACTTTACCTCCTCCGACCCTGCCCCGAATGAAATGCCGCCATATCCGCACCAAGTACCCTCAAACCTCCACCGGCACTCCCGGCTCGCGCTTGGCCTCGCGGATCGCCAGGGCCGTCTTCACCGAGCCCACGCACTTGGCCGCGGTCAGCGTGTCGGTGATGAAGCTCTGCCACTCGCCCAGATCGTGCGCCACACATTTCAGCACGTAGTCGACCTCGCCAGACATCATGGTGCACTCGCGCACGATCGGCCATTGGGCCACCTGCGCCTCGAAGGCCTTCAGATCGTGGTCGGCCTGGCTCGTCAGGCCCACAAAGGCGAACGCCGTCACCTCAAAGCCCAGGGCCTTGGGATCAAGGTCAGCGTGATAGCCGCGAATAAACCCATCTTGCTCAAGCGCCCGCACCCGCCGTAAACAGGGCGGCGCCGAAATCTTGGCGCGCTGGGAAAGCTCGACGTTTGTGATACGGCCCTCGGCCTGGAGTTCATGGAGAATGCGACGGTCGATCCCGTCTAATTTGTTTCGCTGCACGGCTCGCATCCAGATCGGGTAAGATTATTTCTTCCCGCCGTTCTAACGCGAGCGAACGCCGATTTCAGCAATAAAATTACAGGACCGCGCAATTCTGTGAATGATTTAGGGCCAAAATCTGTAACTTGGGTCGTAACCGACGGACGCGCGGGCATCATCAACCAGGCCCGCGGCCTGGCCGAAGCGGTCGGCTTGCCGCTTGAACTCAAAACTGTCCACCCCCGCCTGCCTTGGACGATTTTGCCCGTCACACAGTGGCCTGCCCCCCTGCGCGCGCTCGGACCAGGCAGCGCCAGTTTCGAGCCGCCATGGCCGGCCCTTGCCATCGGTTGCGGCTGGCGCGCCATCCCCTTCATGCTGGAGATCAAGCGCCGGTCGAATGGCGCGACGTTTACGGTACAGTTGCAGGATCCCAAAATCTTGCCCTCGCATTTCGATCTCGTCGTCCCGCCGGAACACGACAAACTTTCGGGCCCAAACGTCATGCCGATCATCGGCAGCCTCAATCTCATCACGCGCGCGAAACTGCAAGAAGCCGGCCGCGCGTGGAGCGCGCGCTTTCAGCATCTGCCAAGTCCACGGGTAGCCGTTTTGATTGGCGGCAAATCAAAGTCGCACCGCTTCACCGTCGATGATGCCAAGCGCTTGGCAAACCAACTTCAGGAGCTGGTCAAGAGCGGCTATGCCATCATGGCAACCACATCGCGCCGCACCGGCGAAGCGCAAACGCAAATCATCCGTCAGGCTCTCCCACAGCCTTCGGCGTTCGTTTGGGATGGTACGGGCGAAAATCCTTACTTGGGAATTCTGGCGCTGTCCGATGCGATTTTGGTCACCTCGGATTCAACCAACATGGC
>JAWXBO010000178.1:0-11438 GCA_034440175.1 Alphaproteobacteria bacterium | reverse complement strand
GGCGAAACGCGCGTTTCGCCATCGCTTCGAGGCCCTTGCGGACCTGTTCCATGTTCCCCTGCTCGGCGGGCATGTACGCATCGCGCCAGCGCTGCTCCTGCTCCGTGATGATGGGCCCGCGCATCGCGACCGAATCCAGAATCAGGAACGATTGCAGCGGCTCGCCGTCTTCGCCCGCCAGCTTCATCTGCCACGGCGGGCCGCCGCCCTCGGCCAGACTGATGAAGGGCATGCGCTCGTGACGCGCCGATCGATGCGTCAGATTCAGCCCGCCGATGCTGTTGATGATGTGGATGTTGGGCACCCCCCGGTGCGACGGAAAGTGGGCGCGAAACGTGACCGTCGTCGGCTTGCCCTCGGGGGCGAGGACGTCCTGCTCGAACAGCACGCGGTCGAGGTCCACGGCATAAATCTGCAGGCGCGGCGCGGGCTTGTCTTCTGCCTTCAGGCCGCTGAGGGTGTAAGTGACCTCATAGATGCCGGCCCCGCCGTACTTCGGATTTTTCCCCTCAAAAGGATTACTGCCGCGGTAAATGTCGCCGCCCCAAAGCGGGAAACGCGCCTTGTCGGTCAAGCCCTTCTTTTCGAGGCGCTGATAATGCGGCGCGTGATGCACAGGGTCAAGCGTCACGAGTTTTTTGAATGCCTCGGCATAGACAGGCTTGTTCTCAGGGTAAGCCTCGGCGAGAACGATCTCGGCCGCGGTGATGTATTTCTCGACGTGCGTCGCCGACAGCGTCAGCACCGAGCCGATGCGCTCGAAGCCGTGCCACTGCGGGTCTTCGATGAGGCCGCCCGGGTCCGTCGCGTCGTAATGCACGCCGATCAGATCGCGCACCGTGTTCACATATTCATCGCGCGTCAGCCGGTTGTACGACACGCGATCCCGCCGCGCCATGCGGGCCGCTTCGCCCTCTTTGATCCGCGCTGAAAGCCATTCGACGATGACAGCGCTTTCCTCAGCCGTCGGCCGCTTCTTCTGGGCCTTGGGCGGCATCTCGCCGGAGCTGATCTTTTCGATGACCTCCGCCCAATGGGAAGTATCCTTCAGCCCGACATCCTTTGACAGAACATCGAGCCGAAAATCGCCCTTTTGCGTCTTGTCGTTGTGGCACTGAACGCAGTGGGCATTCAGAAACGGCTGGATATTTTTCTCAAACGATGGCACGGCTGCATGTGAGGAGGCCACCATGCATAACAGGGTCAAAAGCGGCGCGAGGGTATGAAGTCGGGTTGACATAATAGTTTTCAAATGATGGCTGGCGACACCCACAATATCGAGCCTATTTTAGTGACTAGAAACTTGCGACTCGCCCGGCTCTGTATCGAGCCTTCATGAGCGCCCTTCCGGGCTGACTGGGCTGCTCATTGCTTGTTTGATTCTATGACTCGCAAGCTGATGCATCGCTTGCGGGTCGTAGATTCCGATGAAATACAGACCCGTCGGGCACTTCGCAGGAATGATCGCCTTCCCTTTACTCCGCAAACCTGACCTGGCCCCATAGGTGCGGCTCCAGTCGGGCTTCGACCGCTTCATCGGCTGTCCCTGTCGCGGCACTGTTGGACCAATACTGTCGCTGTTTCACCTGTCGCCCATCGCTGGTCGAGAGCACGCCCCAATCCAGCTTGAGCACCATGCCGGGCTTGGGCTTCAGGTCCAATTCATGAAGCGGGATGGAAACCTCTACAATGTAATCGCGCACGCCGTTCATCGACATCTCCACGTTCTTGAGCAGGGCCACGCGATCGAACTTCGTTCTTCCGCCTGCTTTCGTGAAGGTCTCCCAGCCTTCGCCAGGCTTGGCGCTGGGCGCGACAGACTGGTAGATGACCGCTTTCGATTCAGCGTCCGCAAACGTCAAAACCATACGAAGATCGCCCGCCACGGGTTGCTGCCGAAGCGGATCCGCCTTTGGATCGGTCGAGAGCAGCAGATCGAGACAAGCGCCGGTCTTGAAGTAGCGCTGAAATTCACTGCCCATGTTCAGCATCGGCCCCAGGCCCTTGACACGGTAGCAGAGGTAAAGATTGTCGAAGTCGTATCCAATCTGGAATGAGGCTCCGGTCTCGCCTCCGAGGGTGACAGGAGAACCGGGCCATTCGTCGGTGCCCAATTTTCCATCGATCTTCGGCGCGGTCTTGAAACGCGTTGCCGAGATCACCGACTGCTTCGCGGCTGTGGTGCGATCGGCAGTGGTGCTTTTCCATGCCTCCATCTTTTCGATATCGCTCGCGGTCACTTCAAAGCTGGTGGTAAACCGGCGGAAGCGATCGATGCCCACGACTTCGACGATGCTCATGTTGGTGAAGCCGAGGATCGCGTAGTACTTGCCATCGGTTTCGCTGCGCGTGAAGAAGCCGTGAAAGTGTTCCTGGCTCGCGGTCAGCGGATCGAGGCGCGTGCCAGGCGGCGCGGACGCAGGCCCGAGAAATCTCGACCGGCCATCGGTCTTGTGCAGCAGAATCTGCCCCGCGATCAAGCCATCGGCGGTCCAGATCGTCCACTGACCTGTGTTCGAGTGCACGACGACAAACTCGCCCAGTCCATTCGCTTCGGCGATCTCGTGGCCGATGATGCTGAACTGATTGGCTGCGAGCCCGGCCTTCCACGCGGGGATTGAAAGGCCCGAAACGCCACCGGTCGCCGGGTAACCCCAGAGGATTGCGCCGTCGGCCGTCGTCACATAATTCTGCGAGGGTTCATCCTTCGCGGGCTCGTGATGCAGTGTGAAGTAACGGCCATCCATGAGCCGCAAATGGGGCGAGCCGGGGATGGTGATGCGCTCATAGATCGGTGTGCCATCGCTGAGGAACTCTTTGGCGTGATACCGCACACCATTACCCACACAGCCGAGGTCAGCGTCGAAGCGTCCCACACCGCCGCCGCCCGCGGGCTTTTTGTCGAAGATCACTTCCGCGGCTTCCGCGAGGCCGTTGCCGTTGTGATCGGACCAGACGAACGTGTAATCGCGAAGCACATCGCCCTTGAGCAGCGAGATGACTCCCGAGTTTCGCAGGCCACCGAACGCAGCGGCCTCACCCATCGCGGCGACGAGGCGCGCGGTGCCGGTCTTCTCGTCGTAGAGATAAACGCAGCCGGCGCTCTGGCGAGGGGAGAGCGAAAGCGGCGCGGTGACGAGATATTTCGCGCTCTGGCCTTTCACATCGGCCGCGACGATGTCACTGTTTTCGAGCCGATCGGCGAGCAGACCGCGAATCTTGGAGGTGTGATTCTTCCAGTCGATCTCAAACTCGACGCGGCCGTAATAGGCTTTTGTTTTATCGAGTCGGTTGATCGTGCCGCCGCCACCACCGCCGTACAGGGTGTTGCCCAGGATTTCCTTCACGAAGGTGCCATCGGTCTTAAACTGCACAATTCTGCGGGGATAATGATCGGTTTCAACGAGCCAGAGATTCTTCGCGGAGTCGACCGCCATGCGATGGACCGGGCCCAGTCTCTGCGGGTCCCACGGGCCGGGCTTCCAGCCGCCAGGCTTGCCGATGGTGCGGATGCGCTTGCCCTGCATGTCGTACACAAGTATCGGCCCGCGTCCTTCATCTGCATTGGAGTGCACGTAAATCAGGTCATCAGGCCCGACCGTGAACGTGTGCGGCTGCGCATCACTGATGACCGGCGTGGTCGATCCGGTGTTCTGGTCGATGCGGACGATGTGTACGTGATCCTTCGCAGTGCCGAAGAGTTCACCGGCTTTGCTGAACGCGAGTCCATGCCAGCCCAGGCGCGCCGGCAGTTCCTTGAGGAGCTCGCCGGTCGTACCGTCGTAGATCTCCACGCGCTCATAAGCGAGCGGATCGAGCGGCGGCTCCCCGCGCAGATATTTCAGCGGCGCGACACCCATGATGCCGCACAGCCGCGTATCGAGCTTCGCTGTGTGCGATTGACTGTAATGCAGGCCATGCTCGCCGCGGCCGTCATGCTTGCGGCATTCAGCGCCGTCCTCGCCGTTGTCGAGCCACTGCTCGATCACGCGCAAACGCACCGCGCGGGTTTCAATCTCGCCGTCGAAATCAACATAACCATCGATGTACCGCGCAAAGCGATTGTTGTTGCCATCGTATTGCGCGCTGCGTCGCCACTGCTTGTAGGTGGCGACATTGCGCCAGCCCGGCGCGGGGCTCGTCTTTTCATGCGCGGCGCCATCGAGGGGAATCTCGCCGGTCACCGGCCCTTGCCAGACATCGATCATCGTGACGGCGCCGTCGATCTCCTTGATCGCCAAACCACTGATTTTCTCGGCGGTTTTCCACTGCATCACATACGTGCCCGGCCGATCGTGCCAGATCGCATCGGTGCGCTGGGCATCCCACGCGCCCATCTTGTCGATCGTTCCCGAGTTCACACGGATCGTCGCGGCGCTGGCGAGATTCTCAAATCGACGGCGAAGAATCTTCATGCCTTCCACGCGGCCGAACCAATCGCCTTTCGCATTCTTAGGCCGTGTGAAAGAAAGTCGGATCGCACGGGTCATCGTGTTCGCAGGCGCGGGGATCGTGTTCCAACCGGGTTTCACCGGCGATGCGAGGGTGAGCCAGTCGATCTCGGCGAGGGACTCATCGCCCAGCGCATCTTTCTCCATGCGCGGCGGGTAGGCGCCATCCGGTTTGAGCAGGCTCAGAGAAACCTCCGAGCCATCAAGCGGACTGGGCAGCACGATGCTGCCGATGGGCACGGGTGTCTTGAACGTGATGATCGCGTGCTGTTTCCCATCGCTGCCGAGCGTGGATTCGATGTCGAGCCGGCCGGTGCCTTGCGGGGCCTTCGCGTTGGGATCGACATCGCGGCCGGGCTGTCTTCCGTGCAGTCGTAGAATGCGGGCGAAGTCGCTGCCGCTCTTGGGCTTGGGCAAACAGTTGTCGAAATCGATCTCGCTTTCCTTGATCGCGTTATCGAGCATCGGCGCGCCGGTGAAAGCGAAGGCAACCTTGTTGCCATGGGCCGCCATCGCCGAGGCCCAGCCGCGGCGCTGCGGATTCTTTCCGTAGTCGAAAATGTGTTTGGCCTGGCGCGTGGCGGCATCAATGCGAAAGACCGCGCCATGGCGATCAACAAACACCGCGTTCTCATCGGCGGCCATCATGTTGACGCCGGTCCACGGTCCAAAATCATGCTTGCCCCACAGCTTTTTTCCATCGAGATCGCATTCAATAAGACAGACACCCGCCTCGGCCATCGGGGCGCCGAAGTAAACCCGATCGCCGCGCGTGGCGACGGCCCAGATCTGCGTGTGGTCCGAAAGCCAGCCGTGCGGCGAATCGTGCCCCATCATCCAGGGCACGCGATCGGACCAAAGCTGCTGCACGTTCGGATAGGGCGTGAGCTGGTAGTGCAGTTCAATGGGCGGCCCGACGATGCCGCTGAGCGTGTACTTGCCTGGCGGGACCGGCTTGCCCGCTTCATCCTTGAGGTCCCAAGCCTCTTCAATCGTGCCTTGATTGCGCGGCGACTGCACCGCGAGATTGCGCACGCGTTTTCCATTCGCATCGGTCACCACGATCATCGCCTCGCCGCCCACAGGCAGTGTGGCGTTCACACGGAACGGCGGCCGCGTGTCCTTGAGCACAACCTGCGGGGGCGCTGCATCACGCAGATCGATAAAGGCGCCCAGCCCTGCGATCCATGCGTCACTCCCGCCGCGCTCGATACCGGTGATCTCAATCTTGATGGCCCGGGTGGCGACGGGAGAAAAGCTTAACCAGCGATAGCGATACGCCCACTGTGTGAAGTCATGTAAGTGATCGCGGGCCGTTATGACCTGCACAGCAGTCCATGCGGAGGCGGGGGAAAGCAGCGGGTTGGCGCCCGCGTCGCCCTGATAAACGGAGAGCTTCACGGGCGAGCCGTTGGAGTAAAGGAAGAGGCCGCCGAGGGTTTGATTCTGATCGAAAGTGAGGATGTACGACGCGGGGGCTTTTTCGGTGATCGGGTCGACTTTTCGCTGCGTTTGCCAGGAGCCGCCGCGGGTCAGGGCGGTGGCATCGGTGCCGCCTTGAGCGACGCCGGTGCCTAAAAGGGTGGCGCTGAAAATGCGTGTTTTGTAGGCTTGAAAGTAGGTGACGATGGATGTGCCGTAGGCGCGATGATCGGTGTAGAGAATGGCCTGCGTTTTCGTGTTTACTGGGAGCGGCGCGAAACGCACATGCGGCTGAGCCGGGGCGAATTCCACCTTTGTCCATGCGTTCGCATCGCCCGCATCCACAGGCAGTTTGCTGTCGGCTTTCAGAAAGAAGACTTCGCCGCCGTTGCCCGAGCCTTTGTATTCATCCGGGTCTGCCTTGTTTGCTGCGATCGCGCCGATGGCGACGGGCTTTTTGAGCACGATAAGGAACTGGTAGGTGTGCTCTTTGCCATCACTGGGCAGGCCCAGTTCCCATTTGCTTTCATCCCAGTTGCCTTCGTTCGCGCGGAAGCCGAGGATCTTCTTGACGAGCGCCTGATTTGCCTCGCTCGCTTTGCCGTCGATGATCTGGCGTGTCTGCGTCCAATCGATGTCATCGGGGCCAAACGCCGGCGCGAAGAAGTCGGCGTACGCCGCGCTGCTCGTGAGCAGATTGCAGAGAAGAGCGAGACGGAGGAGGCGGGCGTTCATGAGCGACCTTGCGCTTGCAGTGGCGATCCACTTGATGAGGAAACCCACCCACGGGTGTGTGGGTGGGCTTTCATGAATCATTGATCCATCTAGTGTGATGGGTTTCATTTGAATTCGATTTCGTCCACAAACTTGGCCTTGTAGGATCGAATGGCGGCTGTACCCTTACTCCTCGCTGGCCACGTGGCCCGTCGTCTCACCCACCAAAGAGGAACAGTTCCATGTTCGCGAATAGCGGTAAGGTAAAAACCTTTGCGTTCATCATCACGCTCGCTGGCTTTGCCCTGCCCGCGCTGGCGGAGCAGTTTCTTTTTCTCGCGGCCGCGAAGGACCCGGGGCTGGTTTCGTTTCGCATCGATCCGCAATCGGGGAAACTCACCGAACACGATCGCCTGCTGCTCGACGGCGTCGGCGGCCCGATGGCGCTGGCGGCGGATGGCGTGATGCTTTATGTGGAGTCGCACATCAAGGCGGAAGGCGAGAAACAAGCGAAGCCTCACATCGTCAGCATCAAAATCAAGAGCGGAAAATTCGAGAAGCTGCATGTCGCCCCGGTTCGCCTGCGGTCACCCTCGATTCACGTCGATGCCACGGGCAAAACGTTGCTCGGCGCCCACTACGGCGAAGGGAAGGTCAGCGCCTGGAAGATTGATGCCAATCGCCATTGCACCGGCGAACTCATTGATGATCACACCACCGCGGAGCAGGCGCATTTCATCACGACCGATCCGAGCAATCGTTTTGTCTACGTGCCTCATACGAAATCGAACACGGTGTACCAGTTTGCGTTCGATGCCGCCAAGGGCAAGCTCACGCCGCTCGATCCGCCCTTCGCAAAGGGGCCTGATGAGGACCACCAGTACCACGCGCCGCGCCACTACGCCCACCATCCGACACTGCCCATGGCCTTCACCGCCAACGAGCGCGGCGGCGGCATCAGCTCGTGGAAATTCGACGACAAGACTGGCAGACTCACACTGTCGCAAACGCTCTCCGCCTTGCCGCCCGATTGGAAGGGCGAATCGTACGCGGCCGACATCCACATCACTCCCAACGGCCGGTTCGCCTACGTCTCCAACCGCGATGGCCGCAAGCTCAACGCGGGCGAACCGCACGGCGACACGCTCGCCGCATTCGAGATCGACCTCAAGACCGGCAAGCTCAAGTCCGCCGGCCACTACGCCACCGAACGATTTCCGCGATCGTTCTGCATCGATAAAGCAGGCCATTTTCTCTTCGCCGCCGGCGAACTGAACGACAGGCTCGCTGTTTACCGCATCGACCAGAACACCGGCGCGCTCGAACGCATTGGCACCTACGACACCGGCAAGACACCCATCTGGGTGACTTGCTGGAACGAGTGATTTTGCACCGGGATTGTTTTGAGTTTAGGCCCCACCGCCGCCGCCCACACGCGGGGTCCTGTAAACCCGGCGAAAACCGGGTCCATCGGCGGCGTTCCCGTAACCACATGCCGAAGGTCTGCAAATGGGGGGATGGCCCAGCCGTGCAAAGCGGAATCATCGGGCCTAGGCTTCTTCGCGAGTTGCTGCGATATGGGATGAAAGCATGTGTGATCGTGTTGCGCCGGTTGTCAATTCACTGAGCATTACGACTGCCGCGATCTTGGCTTGCGCGATGTCTGCGTTTGTTGTCGCCGCCGAGGCGAACCTCGATCCGGCGAAAGTGGAGTTCTTCGAGCAGAGGATCCGGCCACTGCTGACCACGCATTGTCTCAAGTGCCATAGCGGTGAAGAACCGGACGCATCGCTGCGGCTCGATGTGCGCGAGGGCTGGGCCAAGGGCGGCGACTCGGGGCCCGCGATCCTCGCGGGCAAACCGGACCAGAGCCTGCTCATCCGCATGGTGCGCAAGCTGCCGGTGAAGATGCCGCCCAAGGGGAAGCTGTCGGATGAGGAAGTTGCCGACCTGGTGAAGTGGGTGGAGCAGGGCGCGGTGGACCCGCGCACCGGGGGCGCCGGCGGCGTTGCGAAGCCGACGGGGATTGACTGGGCGAAGGGCGCGAAGCACTGGGCTTATCAACCTGTGATGCCGGTGACGCCGCCGGCGGTGAGCGACGCGAGCCTGGCGCAGCCGATCGATCGCTTCATCGCGGCGGGCTGGAGCGCGGCGCGGGTGAAGCCTGCGGCGATGGCGGAGAAGCGTCAACTCATCCGCCGGGCATCGTTCACGCTGACCGGCCTGCCGCCGACGCTCGAAGAAGTGCGCGCGTTTGAGGCGGACCAATCGCCTGACGCCTTTGCCAAGGTCATCGATCGCCTGATCGGCTCGCCGCGCTACGGTGAGCATCAGGCCCGGCAATGGTTCGACGTCGTGCGCTTCGCCGAAGACCGCTTCTCGCAGGACGATCAAAAGGAGGTCAACCCCTGGCGCTATCGCGATTGGGTGATCAGCGCGTTCAACGACGACATGCCATACGACCGGTTTCTCAAGCTGCAACTGGCAGCCGACCTGATGGAGAAACCGGGCGATGATCCGCGGCACCGCGCGGCCCTGGGCTTCATCGCCCTGGGCCCGAACTTCGGATTCGTCAACGACAACGACCGCTCATCGGCGGAGGAATGGAACGACCGCATCGACGTGATGTCGCGCGGGTTCCTCGGCCTCACCGTCGCCTGCGCCCGCTGCCACGATCACAAGTACGACCCGATCCCGATGGAGGATTTCTATTCGCTGGCGGGCGTCTTCGCCAGCAGCCGATCGGTGATCGTCCCGGTGGCGGCGCAGGCGGAGATCGAACGGTACAACGCGGCGAAGAAGGTGCTGACGGACGCGGAGGACGTGCTGAAAGCGCACGTCAAGGCGGAAGCGGACAGGCGAGCAGTCGAGTTTGCGAAGACGCTGCCGATGCTCACGGAACAAATCTGGGAGTGGATGGCGAAGGCGCTGGAGCAGCCGGCGCTAAAGGCGGAGGACTTCGCGAAGGCGAGCGGGATCGACGCGGCGCAGTTCGTGGGCGTGCACAAATATCTGATGGCGACGAACCGCGGCGAGGGACATTACCTGCACAAGTGGTTCGCGATGCTGCCGAAAAAAGATTCGCTGCCGATTCCGCCGGCGGAGCTCAAGCCGCTGGCAGAACTCTTCCGCGACAAGGTGCTCGACAACATCGCCAAGCCCGCGGCCCAGCGCAACCTCGATCAGATGCACGAGCACCTCGCGATAGTCGAAGAATCGCGCCGACCGGGGGACGGCGAACTCGTCCCCGGCGGCGGATCCTGTGGGTACTGAATTTAGGGTCAACACCCACACAACAGATATGTCCACGCTCGGTATCCGACCGCCCGGCGACTGTCATTTTCCGCTCGTTGGATGGGCCGAGTTTGCGCGATTGATTCAGCCGCTGATCGAGCGGGACTTCTACGGCAAAGCGCCCGCCACTTCCATCACGCCGCCAAATCTCCGGCACGCGTCTTTCGCCCGGGGCGTGAAGGACACGATCAACATGGAGTTTGATCAGCCGGTGGTCTGGGCGGAGAAACTGGCGGGGCAATTTTATCTGGATGGGCAAAAGGACAAGGTCGGGTCGGGAAGCGTCACCGGAAATGTGCTTACGCTCAAGCTGAAGGAACCCTCCACGGCCACGAAGATCACCTATCTGAAAGAGATCGCGTGGAATCAGGAGACGCTCCTTAGCGGAGCAAACGGCATCGCCGCCCTGACGTTCTGCAATGTTCCGCTTATGCCAAGCGTCGCGGCTGAGCCGGCGTCTGCGAGGTGAAGGACGAATAACAACACTACTTCGCCTTGGGTACCTCATTGACCGTGTAATACGCGTTGCGGTGAAGCAATGTCTCGCCGTCGCGCGAACGCAAACTGCCCAGATCGAACTCGTGCACGTGCCCTTGTGTGAGCTTGTCCAGCGCAACCCACGCGAAGTTTCCGTCGGCGGAAAGCTTGACCGATTTCACAACCGGTGTGGTGCGGTCCACCTCCGGACCGCCGTAGCCGCCGTGGTAGATGTGCGTGAACGTGCTGATCCTGTACGACGCGGCGCTCTCGCCCGTGGTGGTGTCCACGGGTTTGGTGAAAGCGATCTTGAAGCCATCGGGCTCGATGGTGATTCGCTTGATTTCAAAGGGCATCTTGCCGGTCCATTCTAGGCGTTCCAGGGCGAACGGTTTGATGCCCCGCACCGGCCAACCGCGATTGGTGCCGCCGCATAGAAGATTGCCTTCGGGGGTGAAGTGCACATTGAGTATCCCCGTCGACAGTCCCTCGCGGAACGGGTAACACGCGCCCTGCCAGACGCCGTTCACCTGCTCCGTCGTGGCCCGCATAATGATCGACTGCGTGTAGTCTCCGAGAAAAATCTGATCCTCGAACGGACCAAACTTTCCCTTCGTGCGGTCGACGGTGAACCCGGTAATCGACCGGCCCATGCGGATGTAGGGAAAGATCACCGCGTAGGGCGCCAGTTGCGGAACGCGCTCTCGTTCAATGAGAACGCGTGAGCCTGATTTAGGCTCCGCCGGCGCGGGGCCCATTTCCGGGGTGTATTTGTACCAGTTGAAACTGATCGGGTGTCCCATGAAGCTGCCGGGCGTGATGGCCTTGAGGCTGCACGAGGAATTCCATGGGCCCTGGCTCTCAATATAGAAGAGCGCATCGTGCTCGTTGACGCCGATGCCGCCGGGGCTTCGCAGGCCGCTGGCGATGGGGATCGTCTTGCCCTCCGGCGTGACCTTCATCACCCATCCGCGGAACAGGGCAAACGAGTTGTACGAATTCGAGAGCCCGAGCGCCACGAAGATATTGCCGTCCTTGTCGAACTTCGATCCGAACGCGTACTCGTGATAGTTGGCGTAG
>JAWXBO010000177.1:0-3042 GCA_034440175.1 Alphaproteobacteria bacterium | reverse complement strand
CCGGAAAACTGGGCCACCTTCCGCGACACCGTCACCGATAATTTCCGCGTCATCTCGCCAAAGGATTTTCGGGTTATGGCGTGAACTGGGTATACCCAAGAGTCTTTTCGGTGATTTCAAGCACATTGCGCGACAGGCCATTGGTCTTGTTGATGCGCATAAGTTGATCCCGCATGAGCGTTTGGCGCTTGTTGTCGAATCGCCGCCATGTCTCAAACGCTCCACACAAGCGCGCAGCAACCTGGGGATTGAGCCCATCGAGCGTCAAAACATAGTCCGCCAGGAACCGGTAGCCACTGCCATCAGGCGCATGAAAGCGCAGTTGATTGTTTATCACGAACGGCCCGATCAACGACCGCACCCGGTTCGGATTCTCGATGTTGAACGCAGGATGCTTCGTCAGGGTGTCCACCTGCTCAAGCGTGTCAGCGCGGCAAGACGACGCCTGAAGGCCCATCCACTTGTCGATCACCAGCGGATTGGCTTTTGCGTGTTCATAGAATTGTTGCAGCGCCAGGTTGCGCTCGTCGCCGTTCATGTCGACCAGCGGCACAAGCCCGCCGATCTTGTCGGTCATGTTGTTGCTGGAACGGAAATGCTCAAGCGCCATCGCCCGAGTCTCGCTCGTGTCGTGCGCCGTCAGGTAGCGCAAACACATATTGCGCAAGGCCCGGCGCCCTGAAGGGGCCGCATCCGGCGAGTAGGCCTCATTGCTGTTCAGCGACTGATAAAGGTCACGCAGCGGCGTCTTGTGCGCGGTCGCCAGCGCCTTGCGCAGCGTTTCGCGGGCCGTATGAATGGCCTCAGGATCCGCATTGTCAATTACCTGCGCCAGTTCCATTTCCGCTGGCAGCTGGGTTGCCAGCGCCGTGAACGCAGGGTCCTTGCGCGCGTCGCGCAACACTTCACCGAAGGCATCGACAAATAGCTGATCAACTTTCGGCGCACGTCCGGCGCTGGCATCTTGCGACATGCGAACCAAGAGCTCTGTCGCAAACTTCTGACCCGATTCCCAACGGTTGAACGGATCGGAGTCCTTGGCCATCAGAAAGGCACGGTCTTCGGAGCTTAGCCCTGTTTCGAATTTCACCGGTGCAGAAAAGCCACGCCCGATTGAAGGCACGGCCGCCTCGCTCACACCCGCAAGCCTGAACGTCTGCTTGCGCGCGCGTAGATTCAACACCTGCGTCGTCGCCGCAACGCCGCCCTCCAGGGTGGTTGCGATGTCCTTGCAGCTGTTGCGTCCAACCAGTCCAACCGATACCGGAATATGCATCGGCATTTTTTCACTTTGGCCCGGCGTTGCCGCCAGCACTTGCTCCAAGATCAGTTCATAAGTTTTCGTCGCCGCATCATAGTGTCCCTGCGATTTGACCTGCGGCGTGCCGGCCTGGGAATACCAGAGCTTGAATTGGTCAAGGTCCGCACCGTTCGCATCTTCCATCGCCTTGACAAAATCATCGCAGGTCGAGGCCGTGCCGTCGTGCCGGGCAAAATAGAGATCGGAACCCTTGCGGAATCCCTCCGCGCCCAGGATCGTTCGCATCATGCGGCAAAGCTCGGCGCCCTTCTCGTAGACCGTCGCCGTATAGAAATTGTCGATCGTTAGATACTGATCGGGCCGCACCGGGTGGGCGAGAGGGCCCGCATCTTCCTGAAACTGCCGCATCCGCAAAGCGCGCACATCACCGATGCGCTCCACCGCCGCCGAACGCATATCGGCCGAAAACGACTGATCACGGAAAACGGTAAAGCCTTCCTTCAGCGACAATTGAAACCAGTCGCGGCAGGTTACCCGATTGCCCGACCAATTGTGAAAATACTCGTGGCCGACCACCGCTTCGATCAGATCATAATCCGTGTCGGTCGCTGTATCGGGGCGCGCAAGTATGAGCTTGTCGTTGAAGATATTGAGACCCTTGTTCTCCATCGCGCCGAAATTGAAGGCGCCAACGGCCACAATGTTGAACACGTCGAGATCGTACTCACGCCCAAACGCATCCTCGTCCCACTTCATCGAGCGCCTCAACGCCCCCATCGCGAAGTCGACTTTGTCCTCGTTGCCGTGGGTAACATAAATGCCAAGCGTCACGCGTCGCCCGGACATGGTGACGAAGTGATCGCCCACATGTGCCAGGTCGCCGCCGACCAGCGCAAACAGATAAGCGGGCTTTGGGAACGGATCATCCCACTCCGTCATGTGCCGCCCACCCGGCAACGACGCCGAGCCGCACGGATTGCCGTTCGACAGCAACACCGGAAACTGCGCCCGGTCACCAATCAGCCGCACCCGGTACGACGACATGTTGTCGGGCCGGTCGAGCGAGTAGGTGATGCGCCGAAACCCTTCGGCCTCGCATTGCGTGCACAACATGCCATCAGACATATACAGTCCAGACAAAGCTGTGTTGGCCTTGGGATTGATCTCAACTGCAGTGTCGAGGCGAAACCGTGTCGCGGGCGGGTTGGTGATTGTCAGCGTCTGCGCGGTTACCTCATAGGCACTCGCGGGCAACGTCTGACCGTCAAGCTTGACATCAAGCAGCTTCAGTCCTTGCCCATCAAGAATAAGCGCCCCGCCCCGCTCGCCCTGCCGCTCCACATGCAGCGTCGCGAACACTTTCGTGGCCGTCGCATCCAGATGAAACTCCAGCTCCGTCCGTGCCACACGATACGGCGAGGGCGTGTAATCGATCCGCTGAATGGCAACAGGGTGTTCAGTTTTCATCACAAAAGCCTCAAAGTTCGTAGCACCAGCGCGAGGCGTTCTAAGTGATCGCGAGCCAAAAAGCGAGGGTGCCTCGCCCGGGGTCACAAGCCAGGTAATGGGTCACTTGAACCTCCCGCGCCGACAGTTCCGCACAGTAAGCAGACGCGTGATCCGATTTATTGGCGAGACCATCGCCAATGCCGCCGGGCTGTTTTAACATTTGACTATCGCCAAATCGACGAATGGTCTGTGTATGCACAAACGCATGCATACGTGCATATAAGGAGAAAGCCTTGTTATATTTCAATCCGTTAAGCCCAAAAAAACCACCT
>JAWXBO010000176.1:0-14161 GCA_034440175.1 Alphaproteobacteria bacterium | reverse complement strand
GGGGGCTGGTTCAGCGTTTCAGCGAGCTAAAAATTGCGGCACGACTTTCAGCGTGTAATCGCCGGCGTCGGAGTTGTAGTAGTCGGCGACGCGGATATAGATGGGTCCGGGGCCGGATTTGATGTCCAGCACAAGGTCGCCGCCTGCGGTCGTATTGCGCGCCGATGTGATCTCCGTTTTGTTTGCGTCATAGACATGGACACCGGGGTGAAGCGCGGTTGAGTTGTTGGCAATTGTGATTTTCAAGGTGCGCTCCCCTGCCCCGGATGCATCGACAACGAAGTAGTCGACGTCGGCCTTGTCCATGATTTTAGCCTTGATGGCAGCGCCCTCAAATATGCGCTTTGCGCTGAGGATCGTTTCGTTCGCCTCGAAGCTGTCGTAGGCCTTGGCCGGCGTTGCGCTGATCGCATAGACGCCGGTGGCGCTACCGTAATAGCTCGAGACGCGGAAGCTGTAAATTGTTGAGGGCTGGGCCACGAATTCGTAAACCACATCACCGCCCGCGGTCGTGCGGTCAGCTTGAACCTGTTCGATAATGCCTCCAGCATTTGCCCTTATTGTTCGGGAGCGATTCGCCGGGGTAATTGTACTCCAATTGGCTCGCGACAGAATTGGAGAAGAGGCGACTCGCGCGAAAAACGCGAGGGGGGGCGTTGAAAATTCGCTTGACGGCATGGATCATTGTTCGTTATATGTTCTTTTTAAGCCGCAAGCGCAGTTGATGCTTGGGTTGTTGTGACTTGGCCACAGGCACAAGGGTCGCGAGCTTGGCGGGCTTTGACGTTCAATAAGTGAGGTTTTTTGAGGTGAATTTGAAAGGCATGATGAACGAAGGGCAGGCCGCATATATGCACAAATCGGGCTGTGCATATAAAATTTATATAAGCTTTAGGCGATATGACTTTGTTTTTATTGCTTAAATCACCTTATATGCACGTATGCATGCAAAGCGGTGTTAAACACACACCCTTCGATTTTGCGCCGGGGCGATGGTTACCGCCGGCGGAAGCTGGACGGGTCACCCCTGGGGCGGCGCGGTGGGGCTGAGAGCGGGAGCTGGTCGAAGAGCGAGGGCTCGAGCGGGGCGCCGGCGCGTTCGATGTTGAGCAGGCGCATTTTGGTGTCGAGGCCGCCGGGTGCGGAGAAGCCGCCGGCCTTTCCGCCCGAGGCCAGGATACGGTGACAGGGTACGATGATGGGAAACGGATTGGCGCCCAGGGCCTGGCCAACGGCGCGCGCGGTGCCCGGAGCGTTGAGCTTGGCGGAGATTTCGCCGTAAGTCAGCGTCTGGCCCGGCGGGATGGCACGGGCGGCGGCGTAGACTTTGCGCTGAAAGTCGGGAATGCCGGTGAGGTCGAGTTTGGCGGCCGTCAAATCGCGCTTCTCGCCGTGCAGCAGGGCCTGAATATCGTCGATGGCCTGCTTGATGCCTGGTGACGGGGGTGCCTCGGCCGCTGTGGGGAAGCGTTTGGTGATTTGGGCGCGGGTGGAGGCTTGCGATTCGGAAGGAAGGCCGACGCCCACGATGCCGCTTTCGCCCCAAACGATGGCGCAGGAGCCGATGGCGGTGTCGAAAAGTGCGAAGGCTGGGTCCATTTGCGGCGATATGGACCAGTTTTGGCCAAATGACGCAAGGGTTTGGCTTGACGGCAGGCGCTGTGGCCGTTTCATTCCGGGAAAGCGAGGTTTCCCCCATGACTGACCGCATTTCCCTGCTTGAAAGTTTGATCGCAAAGGCCAAACGGCTTGGCGCCGAAGCCGCCGACGCGGTGGTGTTCGATTCGGTATCGTCGGATGTGTCCTACAGGATGGGCAAACTGGAAGAGGTGGGACGATCAGAGTCGAGCGATCTGGGCTTGCGGGTCTTTATCGGCCGGCAGCAGGCCTCGGTCGCGTCGACCGATTTGTCGGCGCGGGCGCTGGAGCAGCTGGCCGAGCGCGCGGTGGCAATGGCGCGCACGACACCGGAAGATCCCTATTGCGGATTGGCGCCGCGCGAGTTGCTGGCCAAGACGTTCCGCGATCTTGATCTTGAAGATAAAAACGAGCCGTCCTCGGCGCGCCTGGTGGAGCTGGCGAAAGATTGTGAGGCGGCGGCGCGCGAAGTGCCCGGCATCACCAACAGCGAAGGCGCCAGTGCAGGCTGGGGGCGCGGCGCGGTGGCGCTGGCGACCAGCGAAGGCTTTGCCGGCGGCTATGCGACGACGAGCATGTCGGTCTCGGTCAGTGTGCTGGCCGGTGAAGGCACGCATATGGAACGCGACTATGATTTTTCCTCAGCGCGGCACGGGGCCGATCTGGGGGACGCGCAAGCGGTGGGACGCAGTGCTGCAGAACGGACGCTGAAGCGGCTTAACGCGCGGCGGGTGAAATCGCAGGCGGTACCGGTCGTGTTCGATCCGCGGGTGAGCAACAGCATGATCGGGCATCTGGCGGGCTCGATCAATGGTGTTTCAATCGCGCGCGGGACCTCGTTTTTGAAAGAGAAGATGGGGCAGAGGATTTTTCCGGCCGGTATCCGCATCGTCGACGATCCGCACATCGTGCGAGGGGTTCGCTCGAAGCCGTTCGACGGCGAAGGCGTTGCCAACGCGCAAATGAACCTGGTTGACGACGGTGTGCTGAAGACGTGGTTGCTCGACAGTGCGGCGGCGCGGCAACTGGGGTTGACGACGACCGGGCACGCGGCACGCGGAACCGGTGGGCCGCCCTCGCCTTCGACAAGCAATCTTTATCTGGTGCCCGGAAAACTGACACCCCAGGCGATGATGGCCGATATTCGCCAGGGCTTCTATGTCACCGAATTGATCGGCATGGGCGTCAATGGTGTGACCGGCGACTATAGCCGCGGTGCGGCGGGGTTTTGGATCGAAGACGGGGTGCTGACCTACCCTGTGAACGAGATTACGATTGCCGGCAATCTCAACACGATGTTCGCGGAACTGACGGCGGCCAATGATCTGATCTTCCGGTATGGCACCAACGCGCCGACGCTGCGCATCGAAGGGATGACCATTGCGGGCGATTGATGTCACCGATCTGGAGTTGCTGATCGCTGCGGTGCGCGAAGCGGGCGGGATTGCAAGAAGCGGCTATGAAGGGGTGCAGAAGTCCTGGGAGAAATCCAAGGGTAATCCTGTCACCGAAACAGATCTGGCGGTCGACCGGTTCCTGAAGGAGCGGCTGTGCGGGGCGCGGCCAGACTATGGCTGGCTGTCGGAGGAGAGCACCGATACACCGGCACGCCTGAGCAAGGCGCGGCTGTTCGTTGTCGATCCGATCGACGGGACGCTTGCCTTCATCAAGCGCAAACCGGAATTCACGATTTGCGTTGCCGTGGTCGAGGCGGGGACGCCGGTGAGCGCTGTGGTCCTGAACCCGATGACGCAAGAATTATTCACCGCTGTGGCCGGTGGTGGCGCACGGCTGAACGGACAGATGATTGCGGTGAGTGCACGGCCGCAGATCGAAGGCTGCCGGATGCTGGTGGCCCGCGATGTGATTGCTCATCCGGCGTGGCCAAAACCGTGGCCCACAATGGACATCGGCAAACGCTCGTCCATTGCCTACCGGATGACGCTGGTGGCGAACGGCACTTATGACGCGATGATGGCGCTGTCGTCGAAGTGCGAATGGGACACCGCCGCTGCGGCGCTGATCGTGCAGGAGGCAGGCGGCGTGGTCAGCGAGCATACCGGGGCGACATTGGGTTACAATCAGCCCAAGCCTTTGCATCGCAGCGTCATATGCGCCGGACCGGCCCTGCATGCGGCCATTCTGGAGAGAACCGGATCGCTTTCGTTGCCTTAGTTTTTGGGGGCGTAGTTTTTTTTGGGGAGTGGTATGGCAAAGCAGATTTTGCATCTCGTGTTCGGCGGCGAGTTGACTGCGCTTGACAAGGTCGAGTTCAAGGATCTGGAGCAAATCCATTTCCTGGGACTCTATCCGAACTTCGCAAAGGCGCGCGAGGCGTGGAAAGCAGCGGCGCAAGCAACGGTCGACAACGCTCACATGCGGTACTTCGTGGTGCACCTGCACCAGTTGCTGCAACCCGGCATTGTGCCTGACAGCAATCCCGCGCAGCGTCCTCGTGCATTGGCGGGCAAACAAAAGCTGGTTAAGGGGAAAAGAATGGCCGGAAATGCACGAAAACGCAAGTAACCGTGTCTTGCTTGCAGTTGTGGTTAAGCCCTTGTTGGCATGCTAGTTTGCCCTCACTCAATTTATCGAAGGGCTCATGGCACTTAAACTCGTAGCACAGCGAGCAACCGGACCGCTCGTGCGGTTGGCGAACGATTTCGTCCGGCCTTACGGGTCTGTCGTCGCCCTGATCGTGGCGTTGATGGTCGTTGAGGCCGCGCTGACGGGCGGGATGGCGTATTTTCTGGAAGTGGTCGTCAGAACGCTGTTTCCGGTTCCACCGGCGGTGCGAGAGCCGGAGATGCTGTTTGTTATTCCCGGCGTTTTGCTTGCCATCATGTCCCTCAAGGCCATCGTCTCATATTTCAGTAACGTGTCGCTGGCGAAAGTTGGGCAGGGGGTGATCAACGATCTGCAGGTCGCCATGTTTGCCAAGATCACGCATTATGATTTGGGACGGCTGAACGCCATGCACTCGGGACAATTCTCGGCCCGGTTTCTCAACGACGCCTTGCTGGTGCGGGAAAGTGTGACGCGATCAATGCAAGGCCTGGTGCGGGATGTCTTGACCATCATCGGCCTTGGCGTTGTGATGTTTATCCAGGACTGGCTGTTGGCCCTGATCCTGTGCAGCGTTTTGCCGGTCACGGGCCTGTTCACCCTGAACCTTGGACGCAAGACCAACAAGGCCGCGGCGCGCGGCATGGATGCGACCGGCGATCTGGCGACGCATTTGTCTGAGACGCTGGACGGCAAGCGCGTGGTCAAGGCGTACCGCATGGAAGACCACGCGGTGGCGCGCGCCACGCACATCGTGGCGGAGCGGATGAAATTTCTGATGAAGGGCGCGCGGGCGCGGGCGGCGGCGACACCTTCGGCCGAAGTACTGGCCGGTGCCGGCATTGCTGCGGTGATTTCTTACGCCGCCTACCGGGGCATGGATGTCGCCAGCTTTACGTCGTTCTCGGCCGCGATGATGTTGTCGTATCAGTCGATCCGCTCGGTCTCGAACCTCTATACGGCGTTGAGCGAGGGGTCGGCTGCGGCGGCGCGCTCGTATGCCATCCTCGACGCGCCTATCGAAGTTCTGGACAGCAGCGCGATACAGCTTCAGCTCAGTCCGGTTCCCAACAGGGCAAACATTACCTTCAAGAATGTGCGCTTCGAATATCAGAATGCGGTTGCGCAAGCGCTTGACGGCGCGACATTCGATATTCCAGCGGGGAAGACGGTGGCGCTCGTCGGGCCTTCCGGCGCGGGCAAGAGCACAATCCTCAATCTGATTTTGCGCTTCTACGATGTTGCGGGAGGCGTGATCGAGATAGATGGACAGGACGTGCGCAGTGTTTCGCTGGCGACGTTGCGGGATTCCATCGCTTTGGTGACGCAGGAGCCGTTTCTGTTCGACGAAACGATCGCCGACAATATCGGCTGCGGACGGCCTGGGGCAACGCGCGCTGAAATCGAAGAGGCGGCACGGGCGGCTGCCGCGCATGAGTTTGTTCAGTCACTGCCGCAGGGGTACGATACCATCGCCGGTGAAGCCGGTGTGCGCTTGTCCGGCGGGCAACGTCAGCGGATTGCAATCGCGCGCGCCATTTTGAAGGACGCGCCGATCCTGCTGCTCGATGAGGCGACGTCGTCGCTCGACAGCGAGAGTGAGCGCGAGGTTCAGACCGCGCTGACGCGGCTAATGAAAGACCGCACGACGCTGATCATCGCACACAGGCTGTCGACGATTTCGGACGCCGA
The DNA here is from genome assembly GCA_034440175.1 of Alphaproteobacteria bacterium. Classification (GTDB taxonomy): domain Bacteria; phylum Pseudomonadota; class Alphaproteobacteria; order Micropepsales; family Micropepsaceae; genus SZUA-430. Next base: position 8,266 of record JAWXBO010000176.1, on the reverse strand, counting down.
CAAGATCGTCGTACTCGACAGGGGCCGCGTTGCCGAACAGGGAACGCACGGCGAGTTGCTGGCACGTGCGGGCCTGTATGCAAGACTCTATCGTACGCAGTTTGCCGAAACGCGGCCGCAGCAGGCGGCGGTTGGCGAATGACGCCATGCTGAAACAATTGTGGAAGCGATTTGTAAGATCGGAGGCAATCAGAACTGCGGCGTGTTTTATCGCAGCACAGTATATCAGCCTGGTTTGGGCCACCGGACGGTGGGAAGTTCGAAACAGCGAAGCGGCGGAGCAGCGCTGGCGCGACGGTCAATCCTTCATCATCGCGTTTTGGCACGGGCGGATGCTGATCCTGCCGTCGATGTGGCCGACGACGGCCAAGATGCACATGCTGATCTCGATGCATCGGGACGGCGAGATGATTGCACGCGCTATCGGGTACTTTGGTCACGGAACCGTTCGCGGCTCTGCGGCGAAACCGGGCTCTGCCAAAGACAAAGGCGGGGCCGCGGCCTTGCGCGGCATGTTGAAGGCCCTGAAAGCAAACGAGTATGTGGGTATTACGCCAGATGGGCCGAGTGGTCCGCGCATGCGCGCGAGCGATGGCATTGTCACCGTCGCCCGCGTGTCAGGTGTCCCCATACTCCCATGCAGTTTCAGTGCGCGCTCGCGCGTCGTCTTGAGTTCATGGGACCGATTTGTGATCCCGCTGCCCTTTACGCGCGGCATCATTGTCTGGGGCGAACCCATTTTCGTAGCGCGTGACGCGGATGGCCAGGCGCTCAAAGCGGCGCGGCTTGCCGTCGAATCCGGACTTACGGCCGTGACCGATGCGGCTGACACAGCGTTGGGGGTCGAGACGGTCGAGCCCGAGCCCGCGCGGGTCCCCGCGTGATGACTTCGCAGGGGGGCTCAAAGATCCTGTCGGCGTACCGGACAGCGACAAGTTTCGCCGAGCCTTTGGTCGGAAGCCTACTGCGGCGGCGCCTGGCGCGCGGCAAGGAAGACGCGGACCGGCTGCCTGAACGGTTTGGCCGTCCGGGCCGCGTGCGCCCGAAAGGTCCCATCGTCTGGATCCATGCCGCAAGTGTCGGTGAGTCGATTTCGATACTGCCGATTGTCAATGAGCTGGGCCGTCTGTTGCCAAATACGACGGTGTTGTCGACGACGGGTACGGTCACCTCCGGCCGCGTTATGGGAGAGCGGTTGCCGCGCAATGCGTTTCATCAATTTGTTCCCGTCGACACGCCGAGCGCTGTGCGCGCCTTTCTGGACTATTGGCAGCCTAGCTTGGCACTGTGGGTGGAGTCCGAGCTTTGGCCCAATCTGCTGCACGAAACCAAGTTGCGGCAAATCCCCATTGTGCTCTTGAATGCCAGGATGTCCGACCGCTCGTTCCGGCGGTGGCGGCGCGCCAAAGTTATGGCTGCGGAATTGTTGGGAACATTCGATCTTTGTCTGGCACAGGACGACGATGTGGCAGCCAAGCTTGAGGCGCTTGGGGCTCAACACGTCGAGATTCCGGGAAATCTCAAACTCGTCGGTGAACCCCTGCCCTTCGATGCGGACGCACTGGCCGAACTTCAATCGGCTGTGGGCGGCAGGCCGGTATGGTTGCTGGCTTCCAGTCATGACGGCGAAGAGCAACTCGGCGCATTTACGCATCGTGATCTGGCCGCACATATTCCGCATCTCCTGACAGTGATCGTTCCGCGGCACCCGCAACGCGGGCCCCAGATCGCTGCCAGTCTCGAGCCGCTGTTTCGCGTCGCCCGCCGGTCCAAAGGAGAACTTCCGGGCCGCGACACCGAGATTTATATTGCGGACACGCTTGGAGAACTCGGTGTATTTTATCGCCTGAGCCCATTGGCGGTTATGGGCGGCAGCTTCGTTCCACACGGTGGGCAAAATCCGCTTGAACCTGCGCGACTGGGGGTCGCAGTAATGAGTGGCCCGCATATTGGCAATTTTCGTGATATCTATCGCGTCCTTGCCGCCTCGGGTGGTGCGGAAGTTCTTGCATCGAACGATCAATTGACACAGCGTGCAGGACAATTGCTCACCGATGGTTTGGAACTTCAGAAGCGAGGTCTCGCGGCTGCGAAAGCTGCCGGAACGAAAGCGCCGCTTGTGAGGACCTTCGAACTTCTCGCCCCCTATTTGAGGAATTTGCATGCGTCTGCGGGCCCCTGATTTCTGGTATGAAAGTCCAAACGACTCAGTGGCATTCGTCTTGAGGCCGGTTGGGTGGTTGTATGGATTGGGTGGGTATCTGCGCACCTGGTTCGCAGCGCCATTCCGCTGTGCGGTGCCTGTCATCTGTGTGGGAAATCTGACGGCCGGTGGCACCGGCAAAACGCCGCTTGCCATTGCCATCGGCGAGCTCTTGAAGGCGCGGGGATTGCGCGTCGCCTTTCTCTCGCGCGGGTTCGGCGCCTATGTGCCCGGTGCCATGATTGTCGATGCGAGCCTGGATGTTGCCGCCGACGTCGGCGATGAGCCGCTCTTGCTGGCACAACATGCCATGACGGTCGTATCACCCGACAGGCCCGCCGGCGCGCGGTTGGCCATTTCGCGCGGTGCGCAAATCATCGTCATGGATGACGGCTTTCAAAATCCATCGCTGACCAAGGACCTGTCGTTCGTCGTTGTCGATGCCGTGAGGGGGTTTGGCAATGGCTGCCTTATCCCGGCCGGCCCGCTGCGGGAACGCGTCGAGGATGGGATGGCGCGTGCTGATGCCGTCATCGTCATGGGTGAAGGCAGTGCGAAAGTCCCGCAGAGCAAACCACAACTCAGCGCACACCTCATGCCATTGAGCGGCGAAGACACGCGCCTGAAGGGGCAGTCCGTTGTTGCCTTTGCCGGTATCGCAGATCCAAAGAAATTTTTCCTGACCGCTGTCCGTTGCGGCGCGTCGGTGAAGGTCGAGCGTGAGTATCCCGACCACCACGCTTACTCGGACGACGATCTGAGCGAGCTTTTTGAAATCGCAAAACAGTATGATGCCAAGTTGCTTACCACGGAGAAGGATTGGCTTCGACTTGCGCCGCCCGCACGCGCCAAGGTCGATGTGTTAAAAGTTGCGGCACAATTTGATGCCAGTTCGACCGGTCAAATAGAAACGTTTATCGAGCAATGTCTGAAGAAATTTCCACTCCTCGACCCGGCAGGGCGTTAAGATCCTACAAGCGCGCAACGGGAACCGCGATGATGGCGGTGTACCTGCTTGAGTATGTGCCCTTTCTGGGCGCGATGGGACTCTTTCGCCTATTGGGACTTAGGCTAGCCTCCGATTTCGGCGGCTGGCTGGCGCGAAGCATCGGACCCAGGCTTCCGGTGACACGACGGGCGCGCCGCAATATGGCGCGGTCCCTGCCCGGTATGGACGAGGCAGAACGCGAGAGTGCCATTTTGCAGATGTGGGATAATCTGGGCCGCACATTTGCCGAGTACGCCCATCTCGACAGGTTTCGGGCAACGGGGCCGGGAGCGCGCATAGAAATCAGAGGCATGGAACATGCTGAAGCGGCTATCGCCAAGGGCAGAGGCGGCCTGTTTGTTTCCGGCCATTGCGGCAATTGGGAATTGATGGCCGCGTGTATTCGTGACAAAGGCCTCAAGGGGACATTGGTTTATCGCCCACCCAACAATCCCTTTGTTGACAAGTGGATTGCAAAGCAACGCCGCATCGGGCTGCCAACGCTTGCGGCCAAAGGTGGAGATGGGGCGCGCGCCATTGTGCGTACACTCAAGGACGGTGCTTTTCTGGCCATGCTTGTCGATCAGAAAATGAATGATGGGCTGTCGGTGCCATTTTTCGGACGCCCGGCTATGACGGCAACCGGAGCGCCGAGCCTGAGTTTGCGGCATCGGGCGCCGATTGTGCCGGCGTGGTGCGAGCGGCTGTCCGATCAGCATTTCCGGGTGACAGCCTATCCGGAACTTGCGATGCCGAATACCGGGGACAGAGATAAAGATACGTTCGAGCTGGCACTCAAACTCAATCAGTTTCTTGAAGCACGCATTCGGGAGAACCCGCAAAATTGGCTTTGGTTACACAGCCGCTGGCCAAAGGGTTAAGCGTGTGGGACCACAAGGGCCGCGTCCAGGCGCTCCTGAAACCAATTGAGGCGCCAGCAAAGATGGGGACCGGTTGCCCGGCCCGTCTTGCCGATCGCTCCAATCACGTCGCCTTTGGCCACGCGATCTCTCACTTTCACATCGAGCCTGGACATGTGCAAATAGCTGGAGGAAACGCCGCGTCCATGATCGAGGATAACGGTGCCGCCAGTAAAGTAGAGGTCTGGTTCTGCCATCGCTACAATTGAGCCGACAGGCGCGCGGATGGGCGTGCCTTCGCCGGCCGCAATGTCCACACCAAAGTGCGGGCGCTTTGGAACGCCGTTCAGGATCCGTTGGCTTCCATAGACACCGGTCATTGGACCTTTCACAGGCCAGTCAAATTCACCGGCGAACCAGGCTTCGTCCGTGTCGTGTGCCCGCGCGGCGCCGATCAATTTGTTTTCTCGCTCTATGCGGGCGAGCACAGATGCGGGTGGGTCTACGAACTTGTCCGGCAAACCACTGATGCGCTGAATTTTGTAATCCCGCTTGGCGAGTGTAATTTTCTGTTCTTCTGCTGCTTCACCCGCGCGCTGAATTTTCAGCGTTGCAGGATCGGCGCGGTCGTAGCCAAAACCGAAGACGAAGTCTCCATTTGTTGTGAGATTGAGTTGGCGATCATCAATCCAAACGCGGGCGTCTGGTTGCGTGCGGCCGCGCAGGAGCGCGCCTTGAACCAGCTGGCCGCGAAGGTCCGTGATGGCGAGCACGGGCGAAGCGAAAGGAGTGAGCGCTACGACACTTATGCCCGTGGCTAAAACTCGCCGGCGATTGATCACGCATTACCCTTTCAGCGTTTGCGCATAGCGGCTATTGGCGACTTCGGCGCTGGCATAGGCTTCTTGCAGGTCGATGCTCCAGTAGCGCAAATCTTCCAGCGGAATTTGCGCACCAGTAACGGCACAAATCACAAATCCACCGGGCGCGATCACTTTGTATTCTCCGTCCAGGTATTTCAGCACGGCCGGTCCGCGCATGCCGCGCTCCATGATGTTCATCAAACAATACCTTTCGATTTGGCCCGCATCTTACCAGTCTGCGCGCTGCGTTAGAAGAGGTCTCCTTGACCGGATTGCCTGGATTTTACCCGTGGCCTGGGCGAGGTTCCGGCGGCGATTGCGGTGAGCGCACCATCGGCAAAGGATATCTGCAATTCGTCGCCCGCCGAAACGGCATTTCGGTGTCTGATGAGATGCTGACCCGGTCCGGTTACTATGGCAAAGCCGCGCTCCAGCGTGGCCTTGTGGCTGAGCGTTTCAAGCAGTTTCGTACTGACATTCAAGCGCTGTTCAACGTCTTTTGTCCGGCGTTTGATGGCAAGTTGCATACGATGGCCGAGGTCGATTATCCGCTCACGGCGCCGTTGCGTGTTCTGAAGCAGTGGACCCTTTGTCAGTCCGGCGCCAGCGCGTTCCAAACGGGTGCGTTGCCTGTGAACGAGTAGCGTCAGGGCACCCGCCAGATTTGAGGCTGCGTGATCATACCTCTGGCGTGGCCCTTCCAAGAGACGCTCGCGGCGCGGAAGTGCGCGCGCCACATCAGTCAATCTCTGGCGCGCTTGCTTGAGCAATCTGAGCAGCCCACCTTCACTGCGGTGCGTTAAATCTCCCACCTGGCGGCGCAATTCGCTTCGAACCGGAACGGCCATTTCAGCTGCTGCCGTGGGCGTTGGCGCGCGCCGGTCGGAGGCAAAGTCGATCAGCGTGGTGTCGGTTTCATGGCCTACCGCCGAAATCACGGGGATCAGACTGGCGTAGACCGCGCGGACAACGATCTCTTCGTTGAAAGGCCAGAGGTCTTCGATTGAACCTCCGCCACGCGCGACGATGATGACATCGGGCCGTGGGATCGGACCGTTGGCGTCGAGTGCGTTGAGGCCTGCTATGGCAGCACTTACTTCGGCTGAGGATTTTTCGCCTTGCACCGATACCGGCCACACCAGCACGTGACGCGGAAAGCGATCAGAGAGACGATGGAGGATGTCCCTGATGACGGCGCCGGTTGGCGATGTCACTACGCCGATGACCGTGGGCAAATACGGCAGCGGCTTTTTCAGCGCTTCGTCGAACAATCCTTCCGCTGCCAGTTTCTTGCGGCGCTCCTCCAGGAGTTGCATCAAGGCACCCAGCCCGGCCGGCTCGATGTTTTCAATGATGATCTGGTAGGATGACTTGCCTGGGAAGGTTGTCACCCGGCCAGTGGCGATGACCTCCATTCCTTCGCTCAGTTTGCTTCGGACTTTCTGAAAGACGTTCCGGAAACAGACGGCGTCGATTTTCGTGTCGTTTTCTTTCAGCGCAAAATATGCGTGCCCCGAGGCATGCGCGCCCCGAAACCCGGATACTTCCCCACGGATGCGCACGAAGGAAAAGTCGCGCTCGACAGTGCGTTTCAACGCGGCGGAGAGTTCGCTGACGCTAAACTCCGGGATATTTGCTTTTGAAGGCGGTGCTGCTTGTGCATCAACCGCCGAATCCGTTTCACTGGCCATTCGTGCATGTTACAAGTTCGGGTGCCTTTCCGCAGGTGGTCTTTTGGGTGGTGAACAATGAAAATCCTGGTGATTGGGTCCGGTGGACGGGAACACGCCCTGTGCTGGGCAATTGCAGCCTCTCCGTTGACGGCAAAACTCTATTGCGCGCCCGGGAATGGCGGTATCTTGGCCATCGCCGAGTGTGCCGCCATCGATGTTATGGACTTCGCGGGGATCGTTTCATTCGTGCGCCGCAACGACGTGGATTTTGTCGTGATTGGACCGGACAATCCAATTGCAGGCGGGCTGGCCGACAGGCTTGCGCTGGAAGGCATCAAGCATTTCGGACCGACCAAGGCCGCCTCTGAATTGGAGTGGTCCAAGGGCTATGCAAAGGACTTCTGCGAAGCAGAAGGAATCCCGACGGCGCGTTACCAGCGGTTTCAGCATGCGGCATCCGCCAAGGTTTATGCATCCGATCACCCGTTGCCGATTGTGGTGAAGGCTGATGGTCTGGCATTGGGTAAGGGCGTCATTATCGCTGAAACACGTGCAGAAGCCAGTGCTGCCATCGATGCAATGTTTGCGAGTTCGGCCCAAGGGATTGTGATAGAGGAGTTTCTGGAAGGCGAAGAGATCAGCTATTTCGTGCTCTCGGACGGCAAACACATTTTACCGTTCGGGGCGGCGCAGGATCACAAGCGCGTTGGCGATGGCGATGTGGGCGCGAACACAGGCGGCATGGGGGCGTATTCTCCTGTTGCCGTGTTTACACCCGAACTTGAGCAGTTAACGCTTGAGCGCATTATCCGGCCGACTATCCTGGGCATGAAGGCGCGCGGGCGGCCCTATAAAGGCGTGCTGTTTGCCGGGCTGATGTTGACCAAGGATGGGCCGAAACTCATCGAATACAACGCTCGCTTTGGCGATCCCGAGTGCCAAGTGCTCATGATGAGGCTGAAATCGGACATTGTCGCGTTAATGTTGGGGGTCGCCGACGGCGTGCTTCATTCCATGGATGTACGGTTTGACACCTCAGCGGCATTGACGGTTGTCATGGCGGCCACGGGTTATCCCGACTCTCCAAAGAAAGGATCGGTCATTCGCGGCCTTGATGATGCGGCGGACAACGATGTCGTGGTTTTTCATGCCGGTACGGCAATCCGCGACGGCGAGATTGTCGCAAACGGCGGGCGTGTGCTGAATGTGACGGCACGCGGGAAAAATGTTACGCAAGCGCAGGGGCGCGCTTATCAGGCCATCAAGTCGGTCGACTGGGCGGAAGGCTTTTGCCGCAAGGATATTGGCTGGCGCGCGATAAAAAGGGAACAGGGCTAATCATGTCTGAGCAAACACGGCAAGAACAGTTCAGCGGCACCAAAGAGGTGGCGCCTCAGCATGTGCTCGATGGGGTCAAGCTCGAGAAATATCTGAGCGAGCATGTGGCCGGGTTCGCCGGGCCCTTGACGATCCGCCAGTTCAAGGGCGGGCAGTCGAACCCGACCTATCAATTGATCACGCCGAAGGCGAAATACGTACTGCGCCGCAAACCGCCGGGAAGGTTGCTGCCGTCGGCGCATGCGGTCGACCGCGAGTTCCGCATCATCAGCGCGCTGCACCCGACCGGCTTTCCGGTGCCCAAGCCCTATGCGCTGTGCCTGGACGAAAGCATCGCGGGC
>JAWXBO010000175.1:0-29201 GCA_034440175.1 Alphaproteobacteria bacterium | reverse complement strand
TAGCGGAGCACTGGGACAAGACCCTCACTTTCCTGAAGATCATTACCGAGAATTGGCCTGCGTTGCTGGAGACGCAGCACGCCATTGATCCGGCGGTGCATCGCAACCTCGCCCTAAGAAAGGCTGCAGCGCAGTGGAAGAAAAGCCCGCCTGATTATCCGATCATTGCTGCGGGTTCAACCGGAAGCGTTGCGGCAACAGCCGAGTTGTTGCGTACCATCGCCTATTTGCCGCTAGGCGCCGTGGTGTTGCCGGGGCTTGACGGCACTATCGACGCGGACAGTTGGGAGGCAACAGGCCCAGGACATCCCCAGCATGGCATGAGGATGTTGCTCGAGAAGCTGGATGCCACGCGAGGCGACGTTCAAGTTTGGACCCGTGCCGGCACGCGGCCGGACCGGGTGCGGTTGATCGCCGAGGCTCTGAGACCGGCTGAAACGACGCCGCAATGGCAAGCCTTTGTCCAGCGTCAACGGAAGACGGTCGAGAATGGCTTGCGCGGTTTACATACTATCGTTGCGCGGACCCCGTCCGAAGAAGCCCTCGTGATCGCTTGTGCGCTTCGGGAAGCGATTGAAGTGCCAGGCCGGACGGCGGCTCTTGTGACACCGGATCGAAATTTGGCGCGGCGTGTCGCCAGCGAATTGAAGCGCTGGGGAATTGAAATTGACGACTCGTCCGGCACACCGCTGTCGCACACGGAAGCTGGCCGGTTTTTGAGTCTGATTGCTGACGCTACGGCGGACCAGTTTGCGCCAGTGCCGCTTCTGGCTTTGCTCAAGCATCCCATGTCAGCGCTGGGCTATGAGCACCGCTTTCAGGCTCGCGAACATACTGCCAGTCTTGAAATGGCGATCCTGAGAGGACCCAGGCCTGCCCCTGGGCTGGAAGGTTTGCGCCGATTGGCGGCCGATCCGAAGGCCAACTATGCCAGCCTGATCGGGAAGCTTGAGCATGCATGCGGTGCGTTTGCGACTTTGATGTCTGAGGGCTCGCATGATTTGGCGCAGTTGCTTGCCATGCACCGGCAGTGCGCCGAGTTGATCTGTGACGAGCAATCGTCGGAAAAACTTGCAGTGTGGGAAGGCGAGGCAGGCGAAGTTGCATCGGCGACGTTTGACGCTCTGGCCGAGGCCGCCGAACGTGTGGCGCTGGTCATGCCGGGAGCGGACTATGCAGCCTTCATCAGGACGGTGATGGATGCAGTTCCGGTACGGCCCCATTTCGGGCGGCATCCCCGGCTTGCAATCCTGGGACAGCTTGAAGCACGGTTGCAGCAGGCGGATCTGATGATCCTTGGTGGTTTGAACGAGGGGACGTGGCCGCCGGTGACGGACCCGGGCCCTTGGCTCAACAGGCCAATGCGCAGCGAGCTTGAGCTTAGCCAGCCAGAGCGGCGCGTGGGACTTTCGGCCCATGATTTTGCGCAGGCCGCGGCAGCACCAGAGGTGTTGCTGACGCGGGCGGAGAAGGATGGGGGGGCGCCAACAACGCCTTCGCGCTGGTTGACGCGTTTGACCATGCTGGTTGATGGTTCGGGCTTGCTTGACCAGCTTGCCGATCACAGGCTGCTGGACATCGCCCGCGCCATTGACCGTCCAGCCCAGCCTCCTAAAGCTGTCGAGCCGCCTGCACCCAGGCCACCGGTGGCGGCCCGGCCGCGAAAGCTGCCGGTCACGGATGTGGAACGCTGGGTGCGCGATCCTTATGCGCTTTATGCCAAGCGCATTCTGGGACTCAAAAAGCTTGATCCCATCGATGAAACACCAGGGGCGGCGGATCGCGGCACTGTGATCCACAAGGCGCTGGAGCGCTTCGTTCAGAAATTTCCGGGCGCGCTGCCGGATGATGGCGAGGCGATACAGATTCTCCTGGAATTGGGCAGGGACGAATTTGGGTCGATGCTGGAGCGCCCGGGCGTGCGCAGTTTTTGGTGGCCGCGCTATGAACGAGCGGTGCGGTGGTTCCTGGAGTGGGAGAAGTCGAGGCGGGCAGTTGCGGTGGGTGTGTTTGCCGAGCAGAAAGGCGAATTGACGTTTGCAGCGCCTGCGGGTGACTTCACGCTGACGGCAAGTGCGGATCGCATTGAAATGCTTCCCGGCAATGCGATTGTCGTTGCCGACTACAAAACCGGACTGGCGCCAAGCTCCAAGCAAGTGGCGTTGGGATTTAGTTCTCAGCTGACGCTAGAAGCGGCAATCGCATTGGCGGGTGGATTTCCCGGTTTGAAGGCTGCAAGCGTTGAGTCCCTTATGTTCATCGCCTTGCGCGGCGGCGTCATTGCGGGCGAGGAAAAGACACTCAAGTTTGACGATATGTCAGCCGAACAGGCAGCGCTGCAGGCGATGAGCCGGTTCCAGAAATTTGTTGCCGACTTCGATGCACCCGACATGCCCTATTTGTCGAAGCCGCATGTGTTGTTCGAAACGCAGGAAGGCGACTACGATCATCTGGCGCGGGTCAAGGAATGGTCGTCGGAGGGCGATGCATGACATCCACCACGGAAGGCCAACAGCAATTTGGCGCGACCGATCCGGGCCAATCCGCGTGGGTGGCGGCCAATGCGGGTTCGGGCAAGACCTACGTTTTGGTCAATCGCATTGCGCGTTTGTTGCTGAGCGGCAGTGCGCCTGACCGGTTGTTGTGTTTGACGTTCACAAAGGCTGCTGCGGCCGAAATGTCGACGCGCTTGTTCGAGCGCCTGGGCAAGTGGACTTTGATGGCGGATGATGCGCTGGCCAAAGACCTTTATGTGCTGTCGGGGGTGATTGCCGATGCGCCGTTGCTGGCGCGGGCGCGGAAGTTGTTTGCTATTGCGCTGGAGTCGCCGGGCGGGCTGCGCATTCAAACGATCCACGCGTTTTGTGAAAGATTGTTGAAGCGCTTTCCGCTTGAAGCGAATGTTGTTCCGCAGTTTTCGGTCCTCGACGAGCGCTCGACCGGCGAACTCTTGAATGAGGCGCGCGATTTGGTGTTGCAGCATGCAGCCCAGGATGACCCGGCACTGGCGGATGCGATTTCGGCGTTGACGCAATATTCCGCCGAGGCGCAATTCGACGAGCTGGTTCACGCCGCCATCTCCGAGCGCAGCTGGATCGATTCGTTTATCCGCAGTACGAGCCGGGGCGATATTGAGGCGCGGCTGTGGAATAAATTGCGGTTGGAGCCCCAGGCCAGCACAGCGACAGTGTTGAGCGCGGCGTTGTCAGTGTTTGATCCTGCCGAGTTGCGGCATGTGGCGCGGGCGCTCGGGCACGGCACGAAAACGGACGTGGCGAAGGCGCCCAGCTTTGAGAGATTGGCCAACGAGCGTACGGAAGCGGCGCTGGAGCGCGTGCTTGCAGGATTATTGACAGTCGAGGGCAAGTTGCGCGCCAAACTGGCGTCGAACGACGCACTCGACGCGGACATCACTCTGGGTCCGTCAATGGAGAAATTTGGGCGGGCGGCGCTGGACATCAGGCAAAAGCAAAATGCGTTGTTCATTGGGCAGATGACTGCGAATCTTTTGCACATTGCCGGTGAGGTGCTGACGGCCTATCACGCGCTCAAGCGGCGGCGGGCGATGCTTGATTACGACGATCTGATCAATCACACGGCGAGCCTTTTCAAAAGTCCGGGCGCGGCGTGGGTTTTGTACAAACTCGACGGCGGCATTGACCATATTCTGATTGATGAAGCGCAAGATACGAGTTTGCGCCAATGGGACATCGTCAGGGCGATTGCTCAAGAATTTTTCTCGGGCATTGGTGCTGATCGAGGGCAAGGTCCGGCACAGCGAACAGTGTTTGCCGTCGGCGACGTCAAGCAATCGATCATGTCGTTTCAAGGTGCGAGGCCTGAAGAGTTCATCTGGATGCGCGATCACATCCAGGAGCAAACGGCGAACGTCAAGGCGCGTTTCGAGCTCATTGAACTGAAGAAATCCTATCGCTCGGCCCCGCGCATACTGGAACTGGTGGACGACGTTTTTTCTGATCCAGCCGCGAGTGAAGGTGTGGTGATTGAATCAGTTGAATTGCGGCACGACGCTGAGCGGTGCGACATGGCGGGCTGCGTCGAACTTTGGCCCGCTGTGACGCCACCGGAAATGCCGGAACGCATTGGCTGGGACGCGCCGCGTGACCGTATTTCCGGCAATCACCCGGTCGTGACCTTGGCCCAAAAGATCGCGACGCGTGTGGGCAAATGGTTGCAAACCGGCGCGCCGGTCTATGACAAGCATGACAAAAAATTCAGGCCGATGGCCGCTGGCGATGTCATGGTTCTTGTCCGGCGGCGCGGGATGCTGGCGGAGGAAATTATCCGGCAACTCAAACGCAATGGAATTCCGGTTGCGGGTGCCGACAGGCTGAAGCTGGCCAAGCATATTGCGGTGATGGATCTGATTGCGCTCGGCCGCTTTGCCTTGTTGCCGCTTGACGATTTGACATTGGCAACGGTCTTGAAGGGGCCGTTGTGCGGCGTGGACGAAGAGGCGCTGTTTGATCTGGCGCATGGCCGCGGCAAAACGTGGTTGTGGGCGGTGCTGCAGGACAGAGCCAAGACCGGCGATGCGCTCTGGGTTCGCGTCCATACCTATTTGAAATTGGTTATTGATCTTGGTCAGCATCTGCAGCCATTCGAGTTTTATTCAAGCGTTCTGACCGCGCTTGGCGGTTGGACAAAACTCTTGGCGCGGCTTGGATATGATGCGGCAGATCCGGTTGAGGAATTCCTGAATATTGCGATGGATTTCGGCCAGACCCGCACGCCATCGCTTGAAGGCTTTCTGCATGCGCTTGAGCATGCCGAGACTGAAATCAAACGCGATCAGGATCGCGGCGACAGCGCGGTGCGCGTTTTGACAGTGCATGGCTCCAAAGGGCTGGAAGCGCCGGTGGTCATCCTGCCGGATACATGCACCACGCCTGGGCACGGGTCTCATGACAAGAACCTGTTGCGCGCGGGGGATACGCCGTTGTGGAAATTGCTGTCCAGGCGCGACGACCCGGTGAGATCCGCGGCGCGTGAAGAAGGCAAAGCCGAGCGCATGAATGAGTATCGGCGGCTGCTGTATGTTGCGTTGACACGAGCCCGTGACCGTCTGGTGGTGTGCGGGTACGAGGGTAGCGATAGGGCGCCTGATCCAGGGCGCTGGTACGATCTGGTGAAGACCGCCATGTCCCGTCTTGGCGCGGTGCAAGTCAAAGATGATACCGGTGACATGATTTTGCGGTTTGGTGTTTTGCCGGACCCGCTCCCGGTTGAGGCGCGCGGTCAGAAAGTGCTGGATGCGGCGCTGCCCGATTGGATGAATGTGCGGGCGCCAAGCGAAACGGTGAGCCGGCGCGTCTCGCCGTCAAGCGCTGGAACGGCGGCCCGCAGAGCGCGTAAGGGAGACGGTGCCGAAGCTGGACGCCAACGTGGACTGGTGGTGCATCGCATCCTGGAAAAAATTGCCACTGGTGCTCCCGAAACCTGGAGTGCGATTGCCTCCAGGCTAGCGCACGAAGCCATTGCCGATGAGGCAGCTGCTCAAAGTGCGGCGGGCGAAGCTCTGCGCGTGCGGCGGGATGCTCAGCTGTGTCACTTATTTAGTCCGGGCTCGTATGGCGAAGTCCCGGTGCTTGGCACGATCGAGTGGCAAGGTGCGCGGACCGAAGTGGCGGGAAGGTTGGACCGCGTCATTGTGGAGGAGCACGGCGTTACTATCATTGAGTTCAAAACGGACCGCGTGGTTCCACATGCCGATTCGGACATTCCACGGCACTATTTGCGGCAACTGGCGCTTTACCGGCGTGCTGTTGCGGCCTTGTTCGACGGAAAGGCCATAAATTGCCGAATTCTATGGACGGCAGAGCCGCGTTTGACCCTAATACCGGTGAAGTATCTTCACGATGTCGAGCGCGAGCTTGACCCTGCGAACCCTGTTTCCTAGATTTCAATTGACCGATATTACACGTCCTCAAGGATACATAAGATGGCCACAAAGATTACCGATGCGAGTTTTGAAACCGATGTGCTGGGTTCGTCTACGCCGGTGCTTGTCGATTTCTGGGCGGAATGGTGCGGCCCTTGCCGTCAGATCAGCCCAGCGCTTGAAGAATTGTCCAAGGAACTGGGCGGCAAAATACGAATTGCAAAGCTCAACATCGATGAAAATCCCAAGGTGCCTGACAAATACGGCGTCAGGGGCATTCCGACGCTGATGATTTTCAAGGATGGTCAGATCGCAGCGACCAAGATTGGCGCGATGCCGAAGCAGAAAATCAAAGAGTGGATTGAATCCACGATTTAGCAACCCGCAAAATTGATGCTTGGAGGACTGATGAGCGTTATCGTCACAGACGCGACGTTTCAGCGTGATGTGCTTGCATCTGTGAAGCCAGTTCTGGTCGATTTTTGGACGGATTGGTGTGCGCCGTGCAAGCCGTTGGGCGTGGTCCTTGATGAGCTTTCCAGTGAGATCGGCGACAAAGTTGTGATCGCCAAGGTCAATGCCGAAACCAGCCCCGGCATCACATCCAAGTATGGCGTTCGGGGATTTCCGACGCTGCTGATCTTCAAGGACGGGCAGGTCGCGGCCTCGCGCAGTGGTGCGATGCCAAAGAACAAACTTCGCGAGTGGATCGAGGCCTCGATTTAACCGTTCTCCCGCAGCACGGCACCGGCGAGGCGGAGTGAGCCGCACATCAGAATGCGCGGCGGGGCTTTGTCGTTTGCCATCGCTGCTCTGCCTTCGATCTGCAAGATGGCGTCTTCAATTGAAGGGGCAGGATAGGCTTCAAGACCCGCCGCCTGGGCGGCGTCATAGAGTTGACCAGCACCCTGGCTTGTGGCGTCGCCGGGTATGGTAACGGTGGTCACGCTTTTGGCCAGGCCCCGGAATGCAGTAAAGAAATTTATGGCATCTTTTGTTTGCAGCATGCCGCAGATCAGATACAGCGGACGCGGGATTCGTTCTTCCAAATCGGCAATGGCGTGGGCGAGCGCGCGCGCGCCGTGCGGATTGTGCGCACCATCGAGCCAGACCTCTGCGCCCTTTGGTGCCATGGTTACGAGCGGCCCGCGCGTCAGGCGTTGCAGGCGGCCAGGCCACTCCACTGTAATCAGGCCGTCTTCGATGGCGCGGTCATCGATTTGAAACGCCGGCAATTTGCGCAAGGCCGCTATGGCGGTCGCGGCATTGATGATCTGATGGGCGCCCGCGAGCTTAGGCAGCGGCAGATCGATCAGGCCCTGATCGTCCTGATAGACCATGCGCCGGTGCTCTTCGTGCGCCATGAAGTCTTGCCCCCAAAAAACTACGGGGGCGTTGTGCGCCGCGGCGTGCCTTTCGATGAGTTCGCGCACTTCATCACTTTGAGGGCCAACGACACACGGAACATTGCGTTTGATAATTCCCGCTTTCTCGCCAGCAATTTCGGCAAGGGTTGAGCCCAGATAGATTTGATGATCGAAGTCAACCGGCGTGATAACCGCTGCCGCAGGCTGTGAGATTACATTTGTCGCGTCGAGTCTGCCGCCGAGGCCAACTTCCAGAATTACGGCGTCGGCCTTATGGCGCGTGAAGGCAAGGAAAGCTGCCGCCGTGGTAATCTCAAAGAACGTGATGGGTTCGTTGCCATTGTGGTGTTCGCATTCCTCCAGCAGGGCCGAGAGTTCGTTTTCGTCTATCAACTTGCCGCTGAGGCGGATGCGTTCGTGAAAGCGGACGAGATGGGGCGAAGCGTAGACGTGAACGCGCTTGCCCGATGCCTCCAGGATTGCGCGCAGGAAGGCGCAGGTTGAGCCCTTGCCGTTCGTGCCCGCAACATGAATGACGGGCGGCAGGCGATGCTGCGGCGAACCGAGTTTGCCCAGCAAGCGCTCTATGCGGCCAAGTGAAAGGTCGATGACTTTTGGATGCAGCGTCGTGAGGCGGGCGAGGATTTCGTCGCTCGCCAGCTCATCGCCAGCGGGGCCGCTCATGCCAAGGGCTGTTTCGGACTGGCGAGATCGAAGATTTGGGAAGGCGCATTGTGCATTGTGGGAACGGCGTAAGGGCCAACCTCATAGGCTGGCCGCACAGACATGGCACGCGCGGTCTTGCGGGTGAGCAACTTCAGTGTGCGTCCCAGCGTCTCGCGCATTTTGTGGCGGTGGACCACCATATCGACCATGCCGTGGTCGGTGAGGTATTCGGCGCGCTGAAAGCCTTCGGGCAATTTCTGGCGAATTGTATTCTCAATGACGCGCGGACCCGCGAAGCCGATGAGAGCGCCGGGCTCGGCCATGTGAATGTCGCCCAGCATCGCGTAAGACGCCGTCACGCCGCCTGTGGTGGGGTCGGTGTGGCAGACGATGTAAGGCAGGCCCGCTTCCCGCAGCATCTGCACAGCGATCGTGACGCGCGGAAGCTGCATCAGGGAGAGAATGCCCTCTTGCATGCGGGCACCGCCGGAAGCCGTAAAAACCACAAACGGTGTGTGATGTTCAATGGCGGCGCGCATTGCAGCGATCAAGCCTTCGCCGACGGCCATTCCCAATGAGCCACCCATGAAATCGAAAGACTGGACGGCGACCGTGGTGCGTACGCCAGAAATCTGACCGCGCGTGGCTTTGAGGGCGTCGAGCTCGCCCGTTTTTGCACGCGCTTCGCGCAGACGGTCGGCGTAGCGTTTTTCGTCGCGAAATTTCAGAGGGTCGAGCGGAACTTCAGGGAGTGGGATGTCTTCCCAAATGCCGTCATCGAACAGATTTTTCAAACGCGCTGTGGCGCTGATCTTGAGGTGGCATTCACAATGCATGCACACGTATTGCGCGGCATCGAGGTCGCGGTGGAATATCATGCCTGCACATGTCGGGCATTTGCGCCACAAATTGTCAGGCGTATCGGACTTCGCGCTCCAAAGGGACTTGATTTTCGGACGAACGAAGTTAGTGATCCAGTTCATACGCAGACTTTACCGACTGTTAACACCACACCAATCAGCGACTTGATGGTCATACGCGAGCCTTGTGCGCCGCACCAGCGAGTCGACGGACCAAGTCTAGCACAGCTTCTGCGCCTCCGGGCGAAACTTTGCCATCAGGGCGGGTGAAGCGGCTGATTTCCGCCACTAATGCGGAGCCAACGACCGCAGCATCGGCCGTTTTGCCCACGGCTGCAGCATCAGCTTCGGTTTTTATACCAAAGCCTACCGCGACCGGCAGGCTGGTTGCTTGCCTGATACGCGCGAGCGCGCCGGTGACGTCTTTGGGGTCAATGTTCTTGGAGCCGGTTACGCCCATGATCGAGACGTAATAGAGAAATCCGGTAGCGCCATCGAGCACTGCGGGCAGGCGGTGTGCATCCGTTGTGGGTGTGGCCAGGCGGATGAGATCCAGACCCACCGATTTTGCGGGGACACGAAGCTCGTGGTCCTCCTCGGGCGGCAGATCGACAATGATCAGGCCATCGACGCCGGCGGCCTTAGCATCACGGCTGAACCTGTCGACGCCGTAGGAGTGGATGGGATTGTAGTAGCCCATCAGTACGATGGGGGTTGACGTGTCGCTTTGACGGAAATGCTTTGCCATGGCGAGCGTCTTGGCCATGGTCTGTCCTGCTTTCAGCGCGCGCAGGGACGAGGCCTGGATTGCCGGGCCTTCGGCCATGGGATCGGTGAAGGGCATGCCAAGCTCGATGATGTCGGCGCCGGCAGCGGGCAGCCCTTTCAAGATTTCGAGCGAGGTGTTGTAGTCGGGATCACCGGCGGTAATGAAGGCCACGAAGCCGGCGCGGTTTTGCTGTTTGAGTTCGGCGAAGCGCTGGGTGATTCTCATGCGAGCCCCATAGGCGTATCTTCCTCCCCCGCTTGCGGGGGAGGTGGATCGCCGCGATGAGCGGCGAGACGGAGGGGGGAAGCGGTGAACGCGCTTGCTGCGCTGGCGTGCGTGAAAGCTCCCTCCACCGCTGACGCGGTCCCCTTCCCCCGCAAGCGGAGGAGAAAAGAGGTGCTTGAGCGGTTTGAAGTGGTGCTCACAATTTTGCCCCCAGACGCTCTGCGACGGCGAAGATGTCTTTGTCGCCGCGGCCGCACATGTTCATCAGGATGATCTTGTTGCGATCCATTGTCTTTGCAAGTTTTTGAGTGAAGGCGAGAGCGTGGGCGGGTTCCAGGGCCGGGATGATGCCTTCCTGCAGGGCGCAAAGCTGAAAGGCGTCGAGCGCTTCCTTGTCGGTCGCCGAGACGTAGTTGACGCGCTTCATGTCGTGCAGCCAGGCATGTTCAGGGCCGATGCCGGGATAGTCGAGGCCGGCTGAAATCGAATGGGCTTCGATGATCTGGCCGTCGGAGTCTTGCAGCAGATAGGTGCGATTGCCGTGCAGCACACCCGGACGGCCACCCGCGAGCGAGGCTGCGTGCTGTCCGGTTTCCAGGCCGTGGCCTGCCGCCTCAACGCCATAGAGCGCGACCTCGGGATCGTCGAGGAAGGGATAGAACAGTCCCATCGCATTGGAGCCGCCGCCGATGCAGGCGACGGCGGCGTCGGGCAGACGGCCCTCGGCTTTGTGCATTTGTGCCTTGGCTTCAATGCCGATGACGGATTGGAAGTCGCGCACCATCGCCGGATAGGGATGGGGGCCCGCGACGGTGCCGATGATGTAGAAGGTAGATTCCACATTGGCCACCCAATCGCGCATGGCTTCGTTCATGGCGTCTTTGAGTGTCCGCGATCCTGAGGTGACGGGTACAACCTCGGCGCCGAGCAATTTCATGCGGAAGACATTGGGCGATTGGCGCTTGATGTCTTCTTCACCCATGTAGACGACGCACGGCAGGCCGAAGCGCGCGGCGACGGTTGCGGTCGCCACGCCGTGCTGGCCCGCGCCGGTTTCGGCGATGATGCGCGTCTTGCCCATGCGGCGGGCGAGCAGAATCTGGCCCATGCAGTTGTTGATCTTGTGGGCGCCGGTGTGATTGAGCTCGTCGCGCTTGAAGTAGATTTTCGGGCCGCCGAAATGCGCGGTCAGGCGCTCAGCGAAATAAAGCGGCGAGGGGCGCCCGACATAGTGTTCGAGAAAGCTGTCAAGCTCGGCCTGAAACGCGGGGTCTTTTTTTGCGGCGTCGTAGGCCTGTTCAACGCTCAGGATCAGCGGCATCAATGTTTCGGCGACATAGCGCCCGCCAAAGATGCCGAAATGGCCTTGGGCGTCGGGACCGGTTTTGTAGGAATTGGGTTTCATCTGGTTCATTTCGTCTGTTGTTCGGCGAAGGCATGGCGCGCCGAAGCGATGAAGCGTTCGATCAGGACCGGATCCTTCTCGCCGCGCGATCTTTCGACGCCGGAGGACACGTCGACGCCGCGCGCGCGCGTGGTGCGAATGGCGCCGGCGACATTGTCAGGCGTGAGGCCGCCGGATAACATCCACGGCTTCGACCATTTTTCGTTCGCGATCAGCTGCCAGTCAAAGGTCAGGCCGTTGCCGCCGGGCAGCGCGTCCGGCTTGGCGTCGAAGAGAAGGATGTCGGCAATGTGCTCGTAGGCGCGAGCGTGGCGAACATCGGCGGGCGAGGCGATGGCGAGGGCCTTCATCACGCGCAATCCGAAGCGGGATTTGATGAAACCCACGCGCTCAGGCGTCTCGCTGCCGTGAAGCTGCAAGAGTGAAGGTGCTGCTTCGCGCACGATCTGGTCGAGCAGCGCATCGGTGGCATCCACGGTCAGAGCGACGCTTTCCAGCGCCGGAACGCGGCGGGAAAGCGCGGCAGCGTCGGCGGTCGAAACCAGGCGCGGGCTTGCGTCGTAAAAGTTAAAGCCTAAATGCGTGGCGCCTGCTTGCGCGGCGGTGTCGATGGCGGCGGCGGTTTTGATGCCGCAAATTTTGATTGCCGGTGTCATGCCGGGCCCGAGAACAATTCGTCGCGAATGGCGCGGGCGGCGGCGGCGGGATCGGCTGCCGCTGTAATCGGGCGGCCGATGACGAGAATGCCGGCGCCGAGCGCATGTGCTTCGCGCGGTGTCATCACGCGCTTTTGGTCGGCGGATGCGGCGCCTGCCGGTCTAATGCCCGGGACGATCAGCAGGAAGTCCGGACCCAATTCACGGCGCAGCATCGCGATTTCGTGCGCGGCGCAGACGACACCGTCCAGTCCTGATGCTTTGGCGAGGGTCGCCAGGCGCAGAACGTGCTCGGACGGTGCGCCGGTCACGCCTGTTGCCTGAAGGTCGGATTCATCGAGGCTGGTCAACACGGTGACGCCGATGACTTGGGGTCGATGGGCGCACGCTGTTGCGGCGGCCTCGGCTGCGGCGCGCATCATCGCAGCGCCGCCTGCGCAATGCACGTTCACGATCGAGACACCCAGCGGCAGGACGGCGCGTATGCCGCCTGAGACCGTGTTTGGGATGTCGTGCAGTTTCAGGTCGGTGAAGACCGGCAGGCCTAGCGCGACGATTTTGCGGACGCCGTCTGGGCCGTTCGCGTTGAAAAATTCCAGGCCCACTTTCAGACCGCCGACGAAGGGTTTGACGGCGAGTGCCCACGCCAAGGCTTGGTCGACATCGGTGGTGTCGAGGGCACAGAAGACTGGGTTTTTGGCGGCGTGCTGGGTCATGTTGCGCCGCTTATAGGGACTGCGGCAGCGGGTGGCAACCGGGCGAATTCCTGGTTACTCTGCTGCAGTGAGCAACCGGATTCTGCCGGGTTTGCGTGCTCTCTGTGGGCGGACGACTATGTCAATGTCCTGCCCGAATGACGTCAGCATTCGCATCAAGCGCTCAACCGAGAACCCACGAAATCTGCCGCGCAAGATGTTCGACAGGTCGGGCTGGGCAATGCCGATGAGTTTGGCTGCGGCCGTCTGCGTAAGTTTGCGCTGTTTCATCGCGCGGTGCAGTTCGACGACGATCTGCGACTTAAGAAGCATCTCTTCCGCGTCAGGCAAACCCAGGTCGGCGAAGACGTTGCCGCAGCTCTCGTGAATCTCGATTTTGGATCTTGTCACAGTTTAACTCCTCGATCTCTCGCGATGATGCTCTTCGGCTCGCTTCAGGCGCTTCTTTATGAGTTCGATGTCAGGTACCGGTGTGGCGCTTCCCTTCTTCGATTTCTTCTGGAACGCGTGAAGCACGTAGATCGCGCCCTCCAATCGTACCGTGTAGACGGCGCGATAGGCATTGCCGTCGTGGTCTTCGACAATCTCCAACACGCCGCGCCCGCTGAAGCCTTTCAGAGCCTTTGCCGTCGGCGGCTCGTCACCTCGCTGCGCAACGTAGAGGGCGTGACCGATTTCATCCCGAACACACGCCGGGAACTCTGCCAAATCGCGGTGGCTCGAAGCGACGAAGAGGCAGGGCTTAAGCGGAGTCTGCGTCACACGTATTATAGTTATATCACTATGAATGTCAAATACACTTCGACGGCGTCAACTGGGCTTGATCCGGAAGCCAGGCCGCGGCTGATGGAGCGGCCGCCTCTACCGGAGCCGAGGCGACGCGCACGTCAAGCTTGATCCGCTCACCGCCGTACGCGGTTGCGACCTCATGCAAGGCACTGAGCAGTCCAACGACGAGTGCGGTGAGGATGATGTTACCCCACTTGCAGTGGGCGCGCAGGCGCTGCCGATGGCTTGGAAATAATCGACTGCGCTACTTCCACCTCTCGTTCCAGTCTGCGGATTTTTTCTTCTTGGTCGCGCAGGGTGCGGCGGAGGGAGTTTTGGGCGAGCCAGCTTGACCAGCTACCAAGGACAATTCCGATCAAGGCTGCGCTCAGGATGATCCAGAACAGGCGGATTTCTATTGCGACGGCGGGGGAGTCCGAGTTGAAGGGATCGAAGCTCAGCTGCACGCCCTTGCGGTTGGCGATGGCGATGGCGGCTGTTGCCAGGGCCAGCGACCAAAAGAACAGGGTTCGAAAGAGGCTGGTCATGGCGTCTATTTTTCTTCGACGTTCAGGCGGTCGCGCAGTTCTTTTCCGGTCTTGAAGAACGGCACGTGCTTGGCGCCGACGTGAACGGATTCACCGGTGCGCGGATTGCGGCCGGTGCGGGCGGGCCTGGACTTGACCGAGAAGGCGCCGAAGCCGCGCAGCTCGACCCTATCGCCGTGGGCCAGGGCCTTGGCGATTTCGCCGAAAATCGTTGCGACGATTTTTTCGATATCGCGCTGAAACAGATGCGGATTCTGTTCGGCCAGTTTTTGGACCAATTCCGATTTGATCATTTGAGTCCCTTGCTTGAGGGCGAAGCTGCCAAGGGGGAGGGCTGCCGTCAAGGCATGCATGGCCCCAAGCTGTTCTAAAATAAGGGATATTCCAGATTTTGATGCAAAAAGGGGCGGTTGAAGCCGCCCCTTTGAACTTTGCCACAGTTTTTGCGGTGATGGCTATTCGTCAGCCTTTTCTGCTTTCTTGCGCAGCGCGGCGCCCAGAATGTCACCCAATGAGGCACCGGAATCAGACGAACCGTATTGTGCGACGGCGTCTTTTTCTTCGGCGATTTCACGCGCCTTGATCGACAGGGCGATCTTGCGCGCGGCCTTATCGACGTTGGTCACCCTGACATCGATCTTGTCGCCAACGGCGTAGCGGTCGGGGCGTTGCTCGGCGCGATCACGCGAAAGCTCGTTCTTGCGAATGAAGGCTTTCAATTCGCCGACGGCCACTTCGATGCCGCTGTCGGTGACTTCGGTGACCGTACAGGTGACGATGTCGCCTTTCTTGACGGGGCCAAGGCTTTCCATCGGATCGCCGGTGACCTGCTTCAGCCCAAGGGCGATGCGTTCCTTGTCGACGTCAATGTCGATGACGATTGCTTTTACGCGGTCGCCCTTCTTGTGCTTCTTGATGGCTTCTTCGCCGGCTTCGTTCCAGTCGAGGTCCGACAAATGCGCCATACCGTCGATGTCGCCGTCGAGGCCAATGAACAGACCGAACTCGGTGATGTTCTTGATTTCGCCTTCGATGAGGGTTCCAACCGGGTGCTTGGCGGCAAAGCCATGCCATGGGTTTTCAAGGGTCTGCTTGAGACCGAGGCTGATGCGGCGCTTGCCGGCATCGACTTCGAGCACCATGACTTCGACTTCCTGGCTGGTCGAAATGATCTTGCCGGGATGGACGTTTTTCTTGACCCACGACATTTCCGAAACGTGGACCAGGCCTTCGACGCCCGGCTCGAGTTCGACAAAGGCGCCGTAGTCGGTGATGTTGGTGACGCGGCCCTTGAACTTGCCCTGCATCGGGTATTTCGTTGCAACGCCATCCCAGGGATCGGCTTCGAGTTGCTTCATACCGAGGCTGATGCGCTGGGTTTCCGGGTTTACCTTGACAACCTGGACCTTCACGGATTGTCCAATCGACAAGACTTCGCTTGGGTGATTGACACGGCGCCAGGCGATGTCAGTGACATGGAGCAGGCCGTCTACGCCGCCGAGATCGACGAAGGCACCGTAGTCGGTGATGTTCTTGACCACGCCTTCGATGACTTGACCTTCCTTGAGGTTGGCCACGAGTTCGTTGCGCTGTTCCGCTCTACTTTCTTCCAAGACTGCACGGCGCGAGACGACGATGTTGCCGCGGCGCTTGTCCATTTTCAAGATCAAGAACGGCTCTGGCTTGTTCATCAATGGGCCGGCATCGCGCACGGGGCGGATGTCGACCTGGCTGCCCGGCAAAAAGGCGACGGCGCCGTCGAGGTCGACGGTGAAGCCGCCTTTGACGCGGCCGAAGATGACGCCGGTGACGCGCGATTTGTCTTCAGAGGCGCGCTCAAGTCTGGTCCAGGATTCTTCGCGGCGGGCCTTGTCGCGCGAAAGCACGGCTTCACCCAGCGCGTTCTCAACGCGATCAAGGAAGACTTCGACGCTGTCGCCGACGGCGATCTTGGGGGCTTGGCCTGCGAGGGCGAATTCCTTGAGAGCAATTTTGCCTTCGGTCTTCAGACCGACGTCGATGATGGCGAATTCTTTTTCGATCGCAATGACGATGCCAGTGACGACGTTGCCTTCCTGAAGGCCGTGGGTCTTGTAACTTTCCTCGAGGAGGGCTTCAAAATCTTCTTTGGACGGATTAAAAATTGTTTCCTTGGGCGCAACGCGCGCGGCGGCAGTACGTGCCATTCAGTTGATCTCCAATGCAGTCTCAGGCGTATGCCGGCCGGATTCATCCAGCGGACTTTGAGAGCCTTGTTGCCAATGCGTGGGAGCGCAGGCCTTCGGACCCGGTTGATTTGAAAACAAAAAAGCGCCGTTGAGGCCCCAACCCCAAAGCGTGTGCACCCATCAAGTGCGGAGAGCCGCCCGGACGATTTCAAGCGCCAAGGCAACGGCGGCTTCTATATCGAGTTGGGTGGTATCCAGCAAGTGCGCGTCTGACGCCTGGGCCAAGGGTGCGACAGGGCGACTCATATCGCGGTGGTCGCGCGAGAGAATATCGGCCAAAACCTCGGCTTCCGTGCGAGCCGAGCCTTGAGAAAACAGCTCCATGTAGCGGCGGCGGGCGCGGATTTCGGGGGTAGCGGTGACGAAAAGCTTCACGGTGGCCGACGGACAGATGACGGTGCCGATGTCGCGCCCGTCGAGAACTGCGCCCTGACCGCCTGGGGGGTGGGCCGCGAAATTGCGCTGGAATTCCAGCAAAGCCTCTCGCACGGCAGGATTGGCGCCTACTTGCGAGGCGGCGACGCCGGTTTCGGCGCTACGCAGCGCGCGGTCCTCGAGCAGCGAAAGGTCGAGCGCTTTTACTGCAGCGGTCGCGGCGTAGGCATTGTTGGGGTCTCTTCCGGCTTTGAGCACGGCAAGGCCCACGACACGGTAGAGCGTGCCGGTGTCAAGATGCGCAAAACCCATCGTGGCCGCGATGCGGCGTGCGAGTGTGCCCTTGCCGGAGGCTGCGGGACCGTCGATGGCGATGACGGGGAGTATGCTCATTGGTTGGGCCGCGTGAAGATGGCGCCCAGTTTTTGCATCAGCGGGATGAAATCGGGGAAGCTGGTGGCGACGAAGCTTGTGTCGTCGACTGTGACGGGGGCTTTCGCTGCGAGGCCTGCAATCAGGAACGCCATGGCGATGCGGTGATCCATGTGGGTGGCGATTTTGCCGCCGCCGGGCATGCCGCCTACACCCAAGCCTTCGACGGCCAGCCAATCGCTGCCCAATTCGATTTTGATGCCGCAGGCTATCAAGCCGTCGGCGACCGCTGCGAGGCGATCGCTTTCTTTTACACGTAATTCGCCCAATCCCATCATTTTTGTCCGGCCTTCGGCGAAGGCCGCCGCGATGGCAAGGACTGGATACTCGTCGATCATCGAGGGTGCAATTTCGGGCTCGACGTCGACGCCCTTTAGTGGTCCTGCTTTGATCACAAGGTCACCGACGGTTTCGCCGCTTTCACTGCGCTCGTTTTCAATCGTGATGTCAGCACCCATGCGCTTGAGCACGGTGATGAGGCCCGTGCGCGTGGGGTTCAGCATCACAGCGTCGATGCGAATCTCTGACCCCGGCACGATGAGGGCGGCGACGATGGGGAAGGCGGCCGACGACGGGTCGGCTGGTACTTGTACGTGGCTTGCGCGCAATTCGGGTTGGCCCACCAGGGTAATGGCGGTCAAGCCGCCTTCGATTTTTTCGCGCCGGACAACGGCGCCGAAATGGGTGAGCATGCGCTCGGTGTGGTCGCGGGTGGGTTCGGCCTCGATCACGGTGGTGTCGCCCGGGGCGTTGAGACCGGCGAGCAGGATTGCTGACTTTACCTGGGCGGAGGGAACTGGAAGCCGATAAGTGATGGGGACCGGATTTTTTGCGCCCTTCATGGTGATCGGCAGCAAGCCGCCGTCCCGGGTCACGGCTTGCGCTCCGAAGCGTTCAATGGGGTCGAGGACGCGGCGCATCGGGCGCTTGCGCAGTGAGGCGTCGCCGGTGAAGGTCGCCATTATCGGGGTGGTTGCGACGGCGCCTAACATGAGGCGCACGCCGGTGCCGGAATTGCCGTGATCCAGGATGTCCGTGGGTTCGCTGAACCCGCCGACGCCGAAACCGTGAACATGCCACACCCCCGCAGGATCCCGGACAATATCAGCGCCCAGCGCCCGCAGGACTGCGGCTGAGTTGAGGACATCTTCGCCCTCCAGCAGGCCTGCGATGGTTGTCTCGCCCGCTGCCAGTGCGCCCAATATAAGCGCACGGTGGGAAATCGACTTGTCGCCGGGCACGCGCAAGCGCCCCTTGAGGGGGCCGGATGATCGAGCCGCCAGTGGCAGCGGAGGGCTTTGTGTGGTCAAGGTGCGGCGTTTTGTGGTTGTTGGTGGTTTGCGGGTTTGCGCGGGCAACGTTTCGCGTCACAACTTCTCTTTGACAGGCGGCCCGCTTCGTGGCAATGGGACGCCCCTCAATTTCCCCTCTCAAACAATCAGGAAATCACCCCGGTGGCTGCTCCGGATATCGGAACAAAGCGCATTTGCCCAAGTTGCGCGGCAAGATTCTACGATTTGAGCAAAAAGCCGATCGTCTGTCCAAAATGCGCCTTCAGTTTCACTGCTGAAGCGATCGTGAAGATGCGCCGGACGCGGTCTGGCGCCTCGGTCATTCGCGATACAGGAGAAGGCGCTGTCAAAGCCTCGAGTGCCCGTGACGATTCAGAAGATTCTGATGAGGCTAAGCCAGAGGCGGATGAGGACGAAGAAGCGGGCGCCGAAGAAGTCAAAGAGGTCGCGCTCGATGATGAAGCGATCCCCGATCCTGATCTGGTAGAAAGCGAAGACGGCGACGAGAAAGAAGACAAGCCGGAAGTCGTGGGTGACGAAGTCGATCTCGAAGAAGTCGAAGATGACGACGACGAAGACGAAAATGACGACACGCTGATCGAGACGGCCGATGACGATGAAGGCGTTGCCGACATTATCGACAAGGACAGTTTGGACAAGGAATAAGGATTTCGCGCCGCCTACCCGGGACGGCGTTAGAATTTTTAGTATGGGGCTATAGCTCAGCTGGGAGAGCGCTTGAATGGCATTCAAGAGGTCAGCGGTTCGATCCCGCTTAGCTCCACCAATTTTTTGAAGTCGCGTGAGGGCCCTCATCCGTCACGCCGCAAAGGGCGGCGCGACACCTTCTCCCGCAAGCGGGCGAAGGGCTAATCCAGAAGGGTATGTTCGCATGACATTACCAACTTTATTTCTTTCACATGGCGCGCCGACTTTGGCGCTGATGAAATCGCCGGCCAGCACGTTTCTCAAATCGTTGGCTGGCATCTTGCCTCGGCCGCGCGCGCTGTTGGTGGTGTCGGCGCATTGGGAAGAGCAGCAAGCCTCTTTAGGCCTGGGTACGGACACGATCCACGATTTCTATGGCTTTCCGCAACCGCTCTACCGGCTGCAATATCCGGCACCGGTGGCGGGCGATGTGGCTGAGCGGGCGTTGCAGCTGTTGATAGCCGCCCAGATTGGCGCGCGCCTTGATCCGGCGCGCGGGCGTGATCACGGTGTATGGGTACCGTTGCTGCTGGCGTGGCCCAAGGCGGACATACCGCTTGTGCCGCTGTCTTTGACCACCAGCGGCACCAGCGCCGATCATTTCGCGATCGGGCGCGCGCTGGCGCCGCTGCGCGATGAGGGCGTGCTGATCATCGGCACCGGCAGTGCAACGCATAATTTGCGGGCCAAGCCAACGCCCGCGCCCGCTGAATGGGCGACGGAATTTGTCGAATGGCTAGACCGCACGCTTGAGGCCGGTGATGACCAGGCGTTGGTGAGCTGGCAGCACGTGGCGCCTCATGCCAAGACCAATCATCCGACAATCGAACATTTCGAGCCGCTGCTGGTGGCACGCGGGGCCGCAGACGGCGCACCGTCGCGCCGGTTGCATGCGTCGTGGGAGTTTGGTTCACTGTCGATGAATGCCTATGCGTTTGGAGGTTGAGGGGGCTCGGCTGTGAAATTATTTGCGATTGCGATGGGTGTGGCGCTGGCCTTGAGCGCGGCGGTTCCTGCTTCCGCGCAGGCGCCCAGTGCTGCGGAACGTGTGCAGGCGCTGGAAATTTACAAGCACATTGTGGGCATCGATACGTCGACCGATGGGGCCCGGGTGCCTGAGATGGCAGCCTATCTCGCCGGGCGCTTCAAGGGTGGGGGTTTTTCCCCTGCAGATATTCAAGTTCTGCCGCTTGGGAAAACGGCGTCGCTGGTGGTGCGCTATCGCGGGGACGGGACGGGCGGCAAGCCCATCCTTTTGATGGCGCATATGGATGTGGTGCCGGCGCGGCGCGCGGATTGGCAACGCGATCCGTTCACGCTGATCGAAGAAAGCGGATTTTTCTTTGGCCGCGGCTCGGCCGACAACAAAGCCGGGGTTGCCATTCTGACGTCGCTGTTTCTCACACTGCGGGCTGAAAAATTTACGCCTACGCGCGATCTCATTATAGCGTTCACGGGCGATGAGGAAACGGTTGGTCTGACGGCGACGTCGCTGGTGCGCGAACACCGCGCCCTCATCGATGCGGAGTTTGCGCTGAACACCGACGGCGGTGGCGGCGAATTGAATGAAGCGGGCGTACCGGCCAGTTACAGCCTGCAGACGTCCGAGAAGACCTTTGCCAGCTTCAAACTGACGGCGCGCAATCCCGGAGGACACTCTTCGCAACCCCGCGCCGACAATGCGATTTACGATGTCATGACGGCGTTGGCTCGCGTTCGCTCCTATGTTTTTCCGGTGATGTGGAACGAGACGACAATTGCATCGTTTCGCGCGACGGGCCGTGTCACTCAAGGTGTGATCGGGCGGGCGATGTTGCGCTTTGCAGCACATCCGGGCGACAAACGGGCGGCGCGGGTTCTCTCGGCAAGCCCGTTCCATGTGGGCAAGTTGCGCACGACCTGCACTCCGACGCTCATTCAAGGCGGACACGCCGACAACGCGCTGCCGCAAAGTGTCACCGCGACTGTGAATTGCCGGATTTTCCCAGGGGTGGCGATTGCAAAAGTGCAAGCGGTGCTGCAAAGGCTGGTGGGCCTTAAAATCGAGGTGGCACCGCTTGAAAGCAACTATATCGCCAGCGATGCCTCGCCCTTGCGGCTGGACGTGCTGAAGGCGGTGACGAAAGCGGTGCATCAGAACTACCCCGGGGTGCCGATTGTGCCGTCGATGTCGTCGGGCGCCACCGACGGCGTCTTTTATCGCGCCGCCGGAATTCCGACCTACGGCACCGGCGAGATTTTCATCAAGGACAGCGATGATTTCTCACACGGACTGAACGAGCGGGTGCCGGTGGACGCGTTCTACAAGGGGCTGAGCCACTGGCGGGTGCTGCTGATGGAGCTGGCGGGCCGGGGGAAGTAGGGCGGTGCCCAGCGTGATTGTGAGCCATTGGCGAGTGCTGATCTGGGGTCAGTGTTGATTATTCCCAAGGCATCGCAGCCAGACGAACTCGACCCAACATCAGGCGGCAGCACTTTTGGAAGCACGGCGGCCCGGCATCTTCGGGGGCGGCAAAAGCAACTCGGCCGGCACGCGGAACCGGGCGCGCAGGCGCTGCACCATCGTCATGCTGAGCCTTTTCTTGCCCTGAAGGACCTCGCTCACGCGGCTTGGCGTGCCCAGAATCGGCACCATGTCCGCGCGCGTCAGGCCATGCTGATCCATGAGGTATCGCACGATGTCGGCAGGACTGGGTGCTCGCCGCGGCCATTTACCGTCCTCGTAAGCCGCGATCAAACGTGCCTGCGCCTCCAAACGGGCCAGGTCTGAAGGCTTGTCCGACGCCATCAGCCGGCCCACAAGCTTGCGGGCACGCGCAAGCTCGGCATCGCTATCGATCACAATCAGGGTCGCATCCATCACACTGTCTCCGCATCGATCTTGTCATATTCGCCGTGCGTTCCGAAGAATCGGATCATCACGACACCCGCCTGATAATGCACCGCCGCGACTAAACGATAGTCGTTCCCCTTGATGTTGAACACCACGCGGCGAGCCTTGAGGATGCTCGCCTTGGGGTGGGACGTCTTCACATCATCAGGACTCCGCCATTGCGTTTGGCCGGTGATAGCAAGCCAAGCATCAAACTGGGATCGGGCCGCCTTAATTCCCTTGTGCCCGGCACGGCTCACGAAATAGCGCTCGACGATTTCCCTTCCGGTCACGATCATTCGCGTAGCGTAACATAAATTCCAAAAATTGGAAGCTGTTCCGGGGGAGGGGGCGGGAGCGCGTGCATCCGAGGCCACGAAGGAATGTCACGCGGAGGCGCGGAGAACGCGGAGTGCGACGGATTTTTAGCGCTCATCTACGCGGCTCCGCGCCTCCGCGTGATTTCTTCTCATGCACTCCTGCCCGCACTCGACAGTAAAGACGGGCAGAATGTCCGCGGTCCCCCGAAGTTGCTATGATTGCGGCTTTTCAATTTGGCATTGGATGTAGGCCGAGGCGCCGCCGCCCTGGGCACAGGTGATGTTTGCAAAGGCGCGATGGGCCGACGTGCGCAATTCCTTTTGTGGCGTCGCGCCGAGTTGGAGTTCATAGATCAGCTTGTCAATTTCCGGCGCTGCGATACCCGGCGACAGCACGCGGAGCAGCGTTTTGAATTGTCCAAGATAGTGAAAGCGGCGGGCCGGCGTCGCGCCGTTGCCGTCGAGATTGACGTTCGAGACCAGTTGGGAATCGAGGCCGGTGATTTCCAGGAGTTCGTCCGGCATTTCGGCGTCCGGGCCTTTGAAGGGTGCGGCTTCTTCCGGCACGTCGCGTGCGAAGGTGTCAATGACAAAGCTGCAACTCATGACCGCATGCACGTCAACGCATTGCGCTACCGTGCGATCGGTGTTGTCGATGACGGCTTGGCGATCGAAGGCGTCTTTCACGCTTTGCCGGCTGACGAAACTCGCCCAGACATCTGCAGTCGGCGGGCTGCAGGCACCGACGCTCAACGCAAGAAACGCTGCGGCCAGGCAAGCGCGCGTATCACAAAACCACATATTTCTTTTCCCGGAACTGAACGCTTGATGAGTTTATGCCGGATGATGCCATGATTGCTGAAGCAGGAAACAAGCCGATGACGAATTGGAGTGCGCGGGATTTGCAACCGCTGTTGGGTTACAGCCAATGTCGGCGATTTGAGAATGCAATCGACCGCGCCAAAATTTCTTGCACACAGTCGGGGAACGATCCTGCGTACCATTTTGCCGGCGCCGGCAAAATGGTCGATTTGGGGTCGGGCAGCGCGCGCGAAGTGACGGGAAACCGGGAAGTATCTGGTGTCTGACTCCAATTCTTTGGTAGACTAACCCCATGACAATCTATCCAAATGCCTTGGTCATCTGCATCGACAACGAAGCTTATCCGGCGTCCCTCGAATGCCGGAAGGTGTATGTAAAACTGCGCGACGCCGCAGCCGGGAAGCGCGGACATTTACGTGTGATCGATGAGTCCGGGGAAGACTATCTTTATCCCAAACAGATGTTTCTTCCGGTCGACCTGCCACCGGCTACGCGCAAGGGCATTTTCGCAGGCGCGTAAGCGCTGCGGGCGCCAAATTCGCGTCGTCGCGAACTCGTGTGAAAATCGTACCTGACCCCAATACCTTTAACGAGAGTTCCAAGAGCAGGCGTCCCGCCTGCTCTTCGGTCACTTTCGGTGACGGTGTGCTGTCACCGGATTTCTACACTTTTGCAAACCGGCCAGGCTCTCGCCTCGCGCCATAGCGCTCTTCCCTATTGCGCGACTGCGTCTTTCACGGTTTTGGGATGGCGGGCGATGACGCGCAGATAGGCGGCGGCCGGGGCGTCGGGGCGGCGCAGGCCTTGCTCCCAGTTTTGCACCGTGTTGAGCGGAATGCTAAAGGCCCGCGCGAATTCGGACTGGCTCATCTTTAAGGTCTTACGGATTTTCTTGACGTCGGGCGTGCCGGAAACATGTACGCGCGTGCCGCGAGCGGGCCGGCCTTCCATATAGGCTACGGCTTCCTTCATGCCGGCAATCAAATCTTTTCCCAACTTGCTCATCCGATAGCCCTCATGACCGTGCCTTTGCCTTCAAAATGCGAACGAGTTTTTGGAGTTCGTTTCGCTCCTCTGCCGTCAAGTCCGCCTTCTCGGCCTTTGCGTAGACGCCGAAAAGAAACAGCGGTACGTTTGCGTCGAAGTACCAATAAACCACGCGCGCGCCACCGCGCTTTCCCATTCCTGCGCGCCCCCAGCGAATTTTCCGCGCGCCGCTGGTGCCGCGAATTTCGGCGCCGGCCAACGGATAGCGCGAAATGAAATCGATGAAGGCTTCGCGTTCATCATCCGCCCAAATGGACTTCGCCTGTCGTTGAAACCGCAGGGTTTCGACCACCGTGACCGGCAAATCACCATTGTTCATTTCGCGTCTATACCCCATTGGGGTACACTGTGTCAAGCTCTCATTTTGTATCCACTCTCCTCTGAAAACCAAGCCGCTATTTCTCGGCGAAGCTTCGGGGCAAACGGGCTGGCTTGACTGGGTACGGGTCCGGTCGAATTCAGCGCACTGTCAACGAAAGTTCTAAGAGCAGGCGTCCCGCCTGCTCTTCGCGGCGGTTCCGCCTTCGCCAAGGGGCTACTGAAGAGTCCGGGGCCGGAGTGGAAACTCAGGCCTGCTAGGGCCGGCTGCTTCAGCCGAGGCCCCTCCGCTCCCTTCGCGCGGCCTTCTTTGCTTTCAGCGCTTGCGCGCGCTCTTCGATCGACATCACGACTTTGGGCCGCTCTCTGCCGAAACTTTTTCGGCAGAGATGTTCGATGAAGAGCGGCAGCGGCGCTTTCCAGGGCTCCTGGTCATGGTTGTCGAGCTTGCCCAGCTTGTGCGGATTGAGTCCGAGCTCGCGCGCCATGGAGATTTGGGCATGCGAAAGACGAAAGCGCTTGCGGGCCTCGACCCATTGCTCGAGGTCCGGCGGGAGCTTCTCGTCCATCTCATTCTCCTCGAGTGCAAGTTTGTCGTCGCCACTTACCGCCGCAGGTCACCCACCCCAAGCTCCTGCCACATCCAGCTCAAATCGTAGCCGGCCATCGGCGAACCGGTTTCCTGCCTGGCGGCGCCGTTCTCCAGAAGCTTGAGCCACTCTACAACCTTTTCGCGGCCCCTGGCCGATCTCGCGGCCTGGCGGGGCGTCTTGTTTCCGAGCATGGGCAACGGTTGGTCGAGCACGTCGGTGTAGTGCCGGTGCAGGAAGGCCTGCGTGATCTCGCGCGCCCCCTCCGGCGAAAAATGCGACAGCGGATTTGCGTGTCTAGCAGAGTCTGCCGCCCAGACTTCATCGGCGCCGCCGCTCACGACCAGCGGATTGCCCGTCATCCCCTTAAGCGCCGCGGCAAGCATCGCGCGGCCCCGTTCCGCACGCTGCAGCGAGTTCGCCTCAAGCACAAGCGTGCGGCCCTTGAGCTCAACCGTCCCGAGCACGGGCGTGCCGTCATCCGTCGTCGTGACAATGGGTTGGCGATCGGGGGCTTGACGATCGGACCTGCGCGAACGGCCCGCGGCAGCCGGGCCGAACCAGTTCCAAACAGACTCATCCGCCGGACGAAGCGCCAAGACTTTCGCTAGTGCTTGGGCCACGCCTTCTTCCGTCACCACCGCGTTGAGCGGAAATCGCACCGACGTGAACGCAATGTCGTCGCCGTCCGTATTGCGCATCTGCGGCACTTGGGGATTGAGCGTCCGGTCCAGCACATCGTCCAGCCACACGCCGGTGAACAGAAAGGCCGCGCCGCGCAAGAACTCCGTGCCGGCCAATGCGGTGGTGACCTTCGCATCGCCCAACGTCTCGAGCAAAATCTCGCTCGCCTCGCGCGAATACGGCGGCGCGCCGCCCGCCATCTCCGCACGCGAACCGGTCTGCACGATGCGCGCGGCCATCCGGTCCCATTGTTTCATATAATGTGTCGCCGTTTTCTCGCTCACGCGCACCGGCTCGCCGCCGCGCACGAGGTCGCGCGCCAGTAACGATTGGTCAAGCACAATGCCGCTGATCTCGTGAAGGCTCATCACCGACGAACGGAGTGCTGCGATATAGGTTTTGTTCGCGACGCTTTCGTTCCAGCCTCGCCGCTTCAGATAATCGTCCGCGATATTCCGCCCGTCATCGAGATCGCGCGTCAGGAAATCCTCGAGCGCACACGCCAATGCAATGGTTGCGTGGTGATCGCCGATGCACTCGGCCAACTGTTCGAACCCGAAACCAGCATTGGCGCAGGCGTCGCCCACGTGGAGATCGATCGTCTCGGCGAAGGCCTCGCGCCACTCTTCGCGGGCCACCCACTTCTGCAACCCGGCCAGGTTATCGGCGCTCGCCATAGCGCTCTCCTCCGTCGACAAGCGATGGAGCACATTTATGAGACCGGTAACCAAATGGGATCAGACATCGGAAGGGTTACGATGTCGCAGGTGGGTGCCGTTTTTGCACCTTGCTTTTGACAGTATCGTTCCGTATATGTTCCTAATGATGTTGTTGTATTATTTTATGGCGGCCTTGCTGCCGCTTGACAGCGTGAGCCAACGGGCGTGGCCTTTGCTTTGGGGCCGCCTGGTGAGCTCGCGCGAAAAATTATTGCAGGTGAGGGCCTGGGCTTGCGCCTGCGGCGCGAGAGGGGGCCTGTTGGCTTGGGAATAGGACAGTCACGCCCCCTATTTTTGGCTTCTCAAATGATCGCCGGACAAACCGGACAAACCGGACATGTCCGCTTTTTGACCGGACCGGACAGACAGGACACCCCTATAGGGTGGTGTCCTTGTCCGTCCGCTTGGGAACGGCGGTTTGCTGCGGGAAAGTGAGTAGTGCGGGCTTTGGTTGTTTTGTCCGTTTTGTCCGCGCCCTTTTGGGGGCACACACCCAAACAGCGCTGCGCTTGCGTCTCAAATCCCCTGTTAGGCGAGGAGGGGCCAAGGTGCAGCCATCACGGCCTTGCGCGTCATCCCATGACGGCGCGGTGTGATGGGCGTATAAGCAACCCCACAGGGCTTTGGTTTCACCCGCGCGCATGAAGCGCGGGGACACAGCCTGAAAATCATCAGGGAAGGAAAATCACATGAGAGTTTCACTTACCGTCTGCGCTGGCCTTGTAGCCCTTGGCGCGATGGCTGCAGCCGACGCATGGGCTGCGGTCAACCTCAACAGCAGCAGATCGAACGTTAACACCACCCCCGTCATCTCCGTCCCACTCATCGCGGGCGATGCGAAGATGGCCAAGGCCTGCACCGACAACGGCGGCAAAATCTTGACCGATGGCGCTGGCAACAAAATCTGCGTGCTGCCCGACACGACCGCCGGTGCGGCAGCGGCGACCACCGTCAAGAGCTCCAAGTCGAACGGCTCGGATCGAACGGTCAATCTCAACTCCAGCAAGTCGAACGCCTTTAAGATCACAGCAGGCGACGGGGCGGCAGAGAAGGCATGTACCGATAAGAAGGGCACGGTCTACACGGACGCCGCTGGCGGCAAGATTTGCCTGCTGCCTGCCGCGCCACCACCACCCCCGCCAGCGCAGTGATTTAGGCGCATACGCCCAACCCACCGCGCCGCTGAGACACAAGGCGCGGTGGGGTAACGCTTGCCTACGCAGGCCACGCTGCCCCGTTGACGCATTACGCGTTTGCCCGATGGGCCTAAACCGCGATGCGCGCGCAACCTTACCTCCGACGCACCACACGTTATAGTCCGTGTACGGAGCATTTGACGCGAATGCAGCAGATGTGAGACTTTGCCAACACGATACGCGCAGGCGCCCGTGTGCCTGCGGGGTGAGGTTCTAGATGAAGCGAAACAGGCAAAGGTGTGGCGCCCGGCGCAAGCGCGATGGGCTGCCCTGTGAGGGCGGCGTCGTGCCGGGTCGCACGCGCTGCCGTTACCATGGCGGGCTCTCCACGGGGCCACGCACGCCTGAGGGTAAGGCCCGCATTGGGCAAGCACAGAAGCGGCGTTGGGCGGGGTGGCGCTCCCGAAATGCCGGAGCGACATTCGTGCAAACCTAGTCCGGACGAGCGTCGCTACACTTCGGGACCATGATGGGTGCTGTGTGCAAGTTGCTATGTTTGCACCAGCGGCGATCAAAGGCGGGAGCAATGTAGTAATGTGGGGTTGAGTGGGCCAATCAGAGTGTAAATGGCTCATTTGTGCGCGTATTTGGCGTCCCCAAGGGGAATCGAACCCCTGTTCTCGCCTGGGATGGATCAAAATCTGTTTCCTGCAGGTTGATCACGCTGCCAGTGAGAAAAGCACAAAGCAAAAAACGGCACAGCAAAAAACCACATCTACTTATCGGGGTGAACTTCGGAACATAGATGGTCCGAGTGTATGCCAGGAACAAGGTACCCCTCCGGCGTGTCACGCGGCGATGAGGTCTTGATCTTTTTTGGCGGCCCAGTTCCAGGGCGGGAGAACTTCGAGGCGCCGGTTACTGTGACCGGCGATTTCGCTTGGAATCAGCACTTCTGTTCTTGACTGCTGTCAGCGTAGAGACGCAATATTCTACCAAGGATAACCATGCGTGGGGGCGCGGGTGTCTATGGGGGCAAAGTTTGGGTTCGGCGTTCGACGGCGCGCACTGTTTGTTGCGTCTTTCTTTGCGCTTGTGATGGTGGTTGCATCACGTGCGCAAGCAAGCGATGCGACATTCTATAATTTGGGTGGGATCGCCCCTCACACCAGGGGCCCTCAGGAAAGCCGTCCGGTACGCATGACGGCGGACGGCAGTGTCGTGATCGGGCAAAGCACTAATTCCAACGGCGTGGACGATTGGACAGAAGCTTTCGTGTGGACCTCGGGCGGCGGCATGCAGGGCCTGGGCGTGCTCGGCGTGTGGGTCTTGGGCGAGCTCGACGTGTCTTACGGCGGCGACGACCGCTTTAGCTCTTCCTACCTTATGTCGGCCGACGGCAGCGTGATTGCCGGCCAAAGCTCCAACTCCAACGGTGTGGACGATTGGGTAGAAGCATTCCGCTGGACCTCAGGCGGCGGCATGCAGGGATTGGGCGTGCTCGGCACGTGGACCAACGGCGATCGCAGTAGCTTCGCGCGTGCCATGTCGGCCGACGGCAGCGTGATTGCCGGCGTTAGCTCCAACTCCAACGGTTTGGACAATTGGGAAGAAGCTTTCCGCTGGACCTCGGACGGCGGCATGCAGGGATTGGGCGTGCTCGGTGTTCACACTGGCGGGGGACTGTCAGGAATTTTGTGTGGCGGGTCGGTTGCACATTTGAGTTAGGCGGCTTTCATTCGATCACCGAACATGACGGCGAATTGCGCTCTGGCT